>JAEUAF010000055.1 GCA_019695485.1 Sorangium sp. | reverse complement strand
GCGCCTACTGCTGCCAGCTCTGCGGCACGCTGCCGGTCGCGTTCAACAAGAACGCCAATCTGGTCGACGCGCTGTGCGGGGGGCTTGCGCTACCTTGCCCGGCATGCCTCTCGGCGATTCCGCCGGGATACTCGACGCTGTGCGACTCGGGGCGCTGCGTCGTCAAAGAGCCCGCTTGCACGAGCGATCACCCCTGCCCTTGAGCCCTGCTTCGGGAGAATCGCCCGAACCGGCCGAGGCCAGCGCGCAGCTAGTACTAGTCTAGACTAGCTAGTACTAGCGCTACTCGTTACCGCTACTACCGGTCTTCTTACTCTTGGCTTTGCTCTCGGCGGCCGCTTTCTTGGGCGGCTTGATGCTGCCAGGTTCGAAGGGCTTCGGTCCGCTCTCGAGTGTCTTCTTGAGCGCCTCGAAGAGATCGATGATCTGCGCCTTCGGTGCCTCGGGCGCGACTGTCACCTCTTGGCCCTGTACCTTCTGTTCGACCGCGGCCAACACGCGCTCGCTGTACGAGTCGTGATACTTCTCGGCGTCGAACGTCTCGCTGGTAAGCTGCTCAATGAGCTTGTCGGCGAGATCCCGCTCTTTGTCGCTGAAGCCAATCTTGGCGCCGGTCTCGATGTCGTCGAACGCGCGCACTTCGTTGGCGTAAAAGAGCTGGTGCAAGATCAAGCCGCCTTCGGCGTGCGGGCGCACCAAGACGAGCTGCTCTTTACCGCGCGCCGCCCAGCGCCCGACCGCGACCCGATCCTTGCCGCGCATCGACTCGCTGAGTAGCCGGTACGCCTTGTCGCCGCCCTTGTCTGGGCCAAGGTAATACGACTTCTCCACTTGCACGAAGTCGACGCTCGCGAGCGGCACGAACTCGGTGATCTCGATGCTGCTGTCACGCGCGGTCTCGAGCGACTTCAGCTCCTCCTCGCTGAAGAGGACATACTGTCCGCGCGAGTGCTCGTAACCTTTCAACGTGTCCGAGCGTTCGACCACCTCGTTGTCGACGGGGCAGAAGTACTGCATCTTGACGCGAGAGTTGCACTTCTTGTGCAACATGTTGAAGCTGACCTGCTCCGAAGAGGCCGCTGTATAAAGCTTGACCGGGATCGAGACCAAGCCGAAAGAAATGGTACCAGAGGAGACGGCGCGAGCTGCCACGGCGACATGGTACGAAAGATTTCGAGAACCGGGAAATTAGACGCGAACCTCGCTCGGCGAACGCGCCCCCAGAGTCCGAGAAACCAGCAGTGAAACGCGGCACGGACGATCAGCCACCTGCCCCTTTGGGAGCCGCCGAGAGCGCTCCCGCACTGAAGGACTACCGGGAAAAGCGCAATCCGCTCACCACGCCCGAGCCGTTTGGGGCTGAACACGGGCGCAGTGCCGGCCCGACGCGCGCCGGGCGCTTCGTGGTGCACTTGCACCGAGCCCGTCAGCGTCACTACGACGTGAGGCTGCAGATCGGCCGCACGCTGAAGAGCTTCGCGGTGCCACGCGGACCGAGCCTCGATCCGAACGAGAAGCGCTTGGCCGTGCTGACCGAAGACCATCCGCTCGAGTACGCAGACTTCGAGGACGTCATCCCGAGCGGCAACTACGGCGCGGGCCCGATGATCGCCTGGGACATCGGGCGCGTGACTTATCTCGAGACTGACGCGGAACAAGGCGTCCAGGCGGGCAAGCTCGATTTTCTGCTATTTGGGCACAAGTTGAAGGGGCGCTTCGCGCTCGTTCGCACCAAGCGCGGCGCGGGCAACGAGTGGCTGCTGCTAAAGAAGAAGGACGCCCATTCGCGTGAAGAGGGCGACATCCTGACTGAGTCGCCAGAGAGCGTACTGTCGGGGCTGAACGTCGACGAGCTCGAGCAGCGCCAGGAAATCGCCGAGGGCATCGCACACAAGGCACGCGCCGCTGGGGCGATCGAGCGACAGCTGCCCGCAACCTTCGAACCCATGCTCTGCGCGCTCGACGGCGCGAACCTTGACGATCCGGAGCGACTCTACGAGTTGAAGCTCGATGGCGTGCGCATCGTGGCCAGGCGTAGCGGCCGTCAAGTGACGCTGAGTTATCGCCACGGGCGGCTCTGCACCCACAGCTACCCGGAAATTGCGCGCGCGCTCGCCACGTTGCCGGGCGACGACTTCGTGCTCGATGGGGAAATCGTGGCGTTCGACGAGAACGGGCGACCTCGCTTTCAACGCCTTGGACCGCGCATTCAGGCACGGGGTGCGCTCGACGTCGCGCGCGTCGTCACGCAAACTCCAGTGGTCTATCTGATCTTCGATCTACTCGCGCTCGGGGGCTTGGATTTTACGGGACTGCCGCTGATCACGAGGAAGGGGTTACTGAGGGAGCTCGTGCGCGGCAAGGGTCTCTTGCGCACGCTCGATCACCTCGAGGGCCGCGGGGCGGAATTGTTCGCGTGGTGTGAGAGCTCCGGGCTCGAAGGGGTGGTAGCCAAGAAGAAGAACTCACCCTATCGCCTCGGCCCGCGCCGCAGCCCCGATTGGGTCAAGCTCAAGTGCGCCCAGGACGACGACTTCGTGATCGTCGGCTACCTGCCAGGCAAGCGCTCGCGCGCCAAGCTCGGCTCGCTCGGTGTCGCGAGCTTTCAGGAGGGCAAGCTCATTTATCGGGGCGGCGTGGGCAGCGGGCTCGACGCGCGCGACTTGAGCACGCTTCACGAAACCCTCTCGCAGAGCCGAACGGACACGCCGAGCGTCGAGCTCCCCTTGCCGGAAGAAGCCAAAGGCCTAGTCTTCGTGCGACCCGAGCTCGTCGTGAGCGTGCAGCATCAAGGCTATTCCGACGATGGTCGCCTGCGTGCGCCGGTGTTTCGCGGGCTGCGCCCCGAGCTACGCCCCGAGGCCTGCATCGCGGGCCCGCATGACGAGCCGAGCGGCCCGCTCTCCGTCGACGTCGACGTGGCCGCTGACGACACCGACACCGACACCAACGCAGCAGTAGTCGTCGGCCCCACGCGGAGCGGCCCACAACTCCGACCAGAGCTCAAGCTCAGCAATCGCAACAAGGTGTTCTTTCCCGAGCAAGGATACACAAAGGGCGACATGCTCGACTATTACGCGAGCGTGGCCGAGGTGATGCTGCCCTTCTTGCACGAGCGCCCCGTCGTGCTCGTTCGCTATCCGGACGGCATCCACGGCAAGAATTTCTACCAGTGGAATGTCCCGCAAGGCACACCGAGTTGGGTGCGCACGCTGTCACTCCGCGATCCGGACGAACCGGAGCGCGAGAAGCATGTGTTCCTCATCGATAGCGTCGACGCGCTGCTCTACGTGATCAACCTCGGCTGTATCCCGCTGCACGTCCTCGCCTGTCGCGCCGAGAACGTTGCGTTTGCCGACTTTCTGACGTTCGACTTCGACCTCGGGGGGCAGCCCTTTGCGCGCGCCATCGAACTCGCGCTCAAGCTGCGTGAGATTTTGGCCGATTTGGGCCTGAGCGGCTTCCCGAAGACCTCGGGGCAGGGCGGCTTGCACGTGCTGGTTCCGCTCGGCCCTGGCGTCCCGTCGGCGGGCGCCAAACTGCTCGTCGAACTGCTCGGGCGCCTACTAATCAGTGACGCTTCGAGCTTTGCCACCATGGAGCGCCGCATCGACAAACGCGGCGACCGGCTATACGTCGACACCGGACAGACCGGACAGTGGCGCACGATCGTGGCGCCTTACTCGGTCCGCGCGCAGCCGATCGCCGGTGTGTCGACGCCGCTGTTTTGGAACGAGCTCTCGGGGGCGCTAGATCCGGAGCGCTTCACGCTGATGACCGTGCCGGCGCGCGTCGCCGAGCTCGGCGATCCGCTTTCGACCCTGCTCGACGCGCGTCCCGACATTGGAAGCGCGCTCGGAAAGCTCGAGCGCTGGGTGAAGGGCGAGTGACCGAATCGAAGGCTCCCCCGAGCGCGAGCGCGCCAGCCACGCGCGTTCGGTGGCTCGGCGCAGGGCTCGGAGCGTTCGTGCTGGGCGCGCTGCTTCTGCTCATCGCCCCGCTCGCGCCGTTCGCGCTCGATTGGGCCAAGAATTACGTCTCAGGCAATAGTTTCGAGGTGTACACCTTCCGCGGATCGCTCGGCGCGACGGCGCTGGTCATCTGCATTCAATCCCAAGTTGGCCGCGGCACCACTTCGTCAGCTCGAGAACCTCGCCGACATTCTTTCGGCGCGACCCACTTCTCTG
>JAEUAF010000528.1 GCA_019695485.1 Sorangium sp. | reverse complement strand
CGCGCTCTCGTTGTGGCTCGTGGGCGGTCCGGTCGCCGTGCTCGAGACGCTGGTCGGCGCGCGCGTCGCCGGCTGGACACGCTATGCGCTCGGCCTCGCCCTCCTGCATCTGTTGGTGATCGCGCTGCTCGCCGTATTTCTGCGCGTGGCGGTCGATCGGCCGCGCATTCGTCGGCGCGTGGTGCCGGGTGCGTTACTGGGCTCGCTCCTGGCGGCGCTGGCCTCCGCCGCTTTCACGATCTACGCGAGCAAGATTGCGCGCTTCGCGCTCTACTACGGGGGGCTTGCGGCCGTGGCCATCACGCTGGTGTGGCTGTGGCTCGTGTGTCTGTTCATCTTGGTCGGCGCAGAGTTGAACCTGGTGCTCGAAGGCGGCGGCTCCGCAGGCCGCGCGCTCGAGGCGCAAGGGGCGAACTCGTCGCGTTCTGCATGAGCTCCGCTCGGCGGGCGGCAGCGGGCTCAGAAATGCAATGGGCGCAGGGTGGGCGTCTTCTTGCTGGTGTGGGCGGCCATGCGCGCCAAGACATCGTCCAGCACGTCGACGGCGTCGGCGACGTAGGGACCTTTGTTCAGCATCACGCATTCGGCGCGCTCCGACATCGCCGCATCCGTGATCTCGGCGCGCGTCGGCAGGCCCTTCTTCACGAGGTGTTCGAGGACCTGAGTCGCCCACACGACAGGCACGTGCGCGGCCTCGCAGATCCACAGGATTTCCTCCTGGATCTCAGCTAGCCGACGGTAGCCAATTTCGACGGCCAAGTCGCCGCGCGCGATCATGACCCCGGCCGGTCGCAGGCCAGCCGCGGCGACGATGATTTCGGGCAGGCGCCGCACGCCCTGCTCAGTCTCGATCTTCAACAAGAGCGGCAAGACGCGCCCTTCGGCCCGTGCCCCGAGCTCGCGACTCAGCAAATCCACATCGCTTGCAGATTGCACGAACGAATAGCCCACGATGTCGGCGTGGCGCGCCACGAAATCGAGATCGGTGCGGTCCTTTGCGGTGAGCGGCGGCAAGTTCAGCGGCACGCCCGGCAGATTGACGCTCTTGTCGACGCGCAGCTTTTCGCCCCGTTCACGCGCGCCCACCACACGCAGCACGAAGCCACGAGGATCCTCCGCTTCGACCTTCGCACGCAGCTTGCCGTCATCTACCAGCACGTCGCCACCGAGGTGAAGCCCGTCGAGCGCCGCCGGCTCCGAGACGCCGATCACCAGCGGATGGAGCAGGCTCGGCTCTGCACAGCACTCCCGCTCGAGCAGGATGCGATCACCGACATGAACTCTCCGCCGGCCGGCGCTCACGCACGCAATGCGCAGCTTGGGGCCGGCGATGTCCATCACGATCGGTAAGCGCCGACCGAGCGCTTGCCCCGCGCGACGCACGTTTTGAAGCATCTCAGCCCAGGTCGCGGCATCATCGTGGGCACAATTGATGCGGAAGCAGTTGGCCCCGCGTGCGGCAAGGTCATGAACGAATGCCGCATCAGAAGCGGCCGTGGTCGGCAGCGTGACCATGATGCGCCCCGCGCGCCGGACGGGTGCCGGTCCGAATAGCTCGCGCGTATTCCGATTGAGCAAGCGCTGACCCAAGTTGAACTGCGCGCGCGAAGGGCGAATCGGGGCGGACTGCTTCGGCTGACCTGCCAGCACGCCGAGCGTTGCCAGCAACGAGTCCAGGGTCGGCATCAAGCGTGGCTCGCCGCGCCCCAAAGACGAAAGCCCGAAGTACGCAAGCCGCGTCTGCAAAGCTCGCAGATCGCGCCGCCGAAACACCACATACTCGGCCAAATTGCGCGCGCTCGGCACGAACACGCGCCGCTCGATCGCGGGCCGAAAGCTCTCGAAGAGCGCGTTCGCTTCCGACTGCACTTCGCGCCGAAGCGCGAAGAGGGCGTCGAATAAGCGCTTCGCTTCAAACTCGTCAGTAGCCCCACTTTGGGTCTGCTGCTCGCGGCGTAAAAGCTCCGCAGGGTTCATGTCGAAGGCCCATGCAAGCGGCTGGCCACCTGCCCTCTGTCACTCGTCCACCATCATGGCGCCGTCAGGTCGCAACACAGAGAACACCGAGGCTAGAATTTGACCGAGAACGCGCGCGCCTGCCGGCTCGCTGAGCTCGACACGCGACGACTCGAGCGCAGATCTCCAGAAGACACACACTCCCAAACGCAGAGATTGCGCACTGAAACCCACGCCGGAGGAGACAGGGCCTCGCAACCGAAGGTCGCGTTGACGCTTGGAATTGATGGCAGTCGTGTTGGTAGCGGCCGTGCTGGTAGCGGCCGTGTTGTAGCGGCCGTGTTGTAGCGGCCGTGTTGGTAGCGGCTGCGCTGGATTGAGACTGTTGGATTGGGACTGTGTGGATGGCCCCCCGTTGGATTGGCACTCCCGGGGTTGAGAGCGGTTGAGATTTGGGGGGCTGCCAGATTGTTTTTTGGGGCTGCCGGGTAACGGGCGCGCCGCGCGACCAAGCGCGACGGCGGGCTCCCCGGGCCGCGCACCGGACGGGTCTGGTGCCGCGCCTGCCCGTCAGATTGGGTAATGGCCAGTCGGCGGCGACGCGAGATTTGCGGCTTTGGCCCGCTCGCGATCCTCGATATCGAGCGCGGCGTGGAGAGCCGTATGGGCCGACGCAGGCAGCGCCCTTGTGGGGGCCTTGCCCGTTGACCTAGGCTGACGGCTTCAAGGAAAGCCTTCGGACCTTGGCGCGCCACGACGTTTTCATCAGCTATGCGCACATCGACAACGACCCTGAGTACCCGGACCAACAAGGCTGGGTATCGGTGTTTCAGTCAGCTCTCGGCAAACGCCTGAGTCGCGAGCTCGGGCGCGTCGCTCAGATTTTTTGGGATCAGCGCGAGCTCGACGGCAACCGCTTCTTCGACGAGACCATCCGAGCCGCGTGTGCGGAGGCGACGGTGATGCTCTCCGTGGTGTCGCCCCGCTACGTGGTGTCGCCCTCCTGCCGCAACGAGGTCGACTATTTCTCGCAAGTGTCCGCGAAGAATGGCGACCGCTCGCGGCTCATCAGTGTGCGCAAGACACCGATCCCCGAGCAGCTCTTGCCAGAGATTTCGCCGCTATTGGCGCGCACGCTGAGTGACACACTCGGCTATCAATTCTACGACCACGACGAGCGCGGCGTGCGGCGCGAATTTCATATCTACGATGCCGAGCTCAGGCCGCGCTTCGACCGGCGGCTCGACGAGCTCGTGCAGGATATCGCCCGCTATTTGCGGGACTCGCTGGGGCAAACTCGGCCAAGTTGGACGCCTGTGGCGTCGACGTCGCGGCCGCCAACGCCGCTGCCGCCAACGCCACTGCCGCCGCGGACACCGGCCCCGGTGAGCGACGCGCCGGTGCTGAACCCGGCGTGGGACGCGGTGTTTTTGGCCGCCACCGGTTCGGATGTTCGGCACCTGCGCGATGCGCTGCACCTCGAACTCAGCGATCGCGGGGTGAAGGTCGTCGCACCCTCCGCGTGGGGCGAGGACAGCGACAGCGTCACCGAGGAGCTCCGCGCGGCACTCAGCGGGGTCGGCCTCTCGGTGCACATCGTGGGCGGCGCCGCGGGCAGCCAACCAGAAGGTTGCGAACTGCCCCTGCCCGAATTTCAATTCGATTGCATGCAGGAGCACGTGGCGAAGCGCGACGACGAAAGGCCCCTGCTTCGCATCGTCTGGCTTTGCCCGGGAGTGGAGCCCAAAACCGAGCGTCAGCGTGCCTTCCACGCGAAGCTTCGTGCCTACGATGCCTGGCGGGACGAAGACGAACTGCTCACTGGAAGTCACGAAGAGCTCTCGGAACGCGTGACCAAGAAGCTTGCTGCCTTGGCGGCCAAGCACGAGCGTCGACTGCGCGCGCTACGCGAGCAGTCGGCGAGCAGCGAGCGACCGCGCAACGAGCACGAGTCCTTCCCTCCCGGCGGGGTGCCGAGGAAGATCTACGTCATCTCCGAGCCTGAAGACCACGAGCGCGCCGCCGTCATCGAGCGCGCGTTGCAGAGCCGCAACCTCGAGGTCCTCTCGGCCTCGGAAATCACGCTCGACGCCGAAACCGAACAGGAGCGCGAGCAGCAACACCAAGAGTACCTGGAGAAGAGTGACGCATTCGTGATTTACCACGGTCACTCGAAGTTTCGCTGGGTCCGCGCCCAGGCGGACGAGGCGCGCAAGATCGCTGGGCGCACGGGGCGCACTGACGCGAAGGGCGCTGTCTACGTGGCGCAACCGCTCGACGGCCGCAAAGCAACCTACGAGCTTGTCGGCATCGAACGCTGCGACGAGTCGCAGTCCGAACCCGATCGGGTCCTCGAGAAATTCGTGGAGCGCGTGAGCGGAACGCTGCCTCACGGAGGACAGAGCGGATGACGAACCCCGTGCCCGACCCTGCGTTCCAGCCGCCGCCAGCTCTGCCCGGTGCGAGCAACCCATTTCCGGGCCTGAGGCCCTACGGCGCCGGCGAGGCGCAGCTGTTCTTCGGACGTGCGACGCACGTAGAAGCGCTGCTCCGGAAGCTCCAAGAACGGCGCTTGCTCGCGGTCGTCGGCAGCTCTGGGAGCGGGAAGTCGTCGCTGGTGTTGGCGGGGATCCTGCCTCGCCTCGATCGCGGCTATCGAACGCCGAGCGGGCACCGCTGGCGGGTCGCCGTGTTGCGCCCGGGCAGCGACCCGATCGGGAACTTGGCGACGGCGCTGCGCGCAGCCGTCGAGGTCGACGACGAGCAAGACTACGACGCGCTCGACCCGGCGCTGCCGAGCGGAGCGCATCGCATCGCATCGTTGGGCTTCGCCACCGCCACGCCGAATAACCGCCTCGAGCGCGATCTGCTGCGCGCGGAGCTCGAACGCAGCTCACTCGGCCTAGTGGAGGCAGTACGCGGACTGCCGCTCGCTCCCGGCGAGAACCTGCTGCTGGTCGTCGACCAGTTCGAGGAATTGTTTCGCTTTCGGCGGCTGCGGCAAGGCCAGGTGCGCGACGCGGCGCGTGCATTCGTGTTGCTGTTGCTGCGCGCCTGCGAAGCCAGTGACGTCCCGATTTACGTCATGCTCACCATGCGCTCGGACTTCCTCGGCGAATGCGTCGAGTTTCCGGGGCTCGCGGAGGCCATCAGCGATGGCCAGTACCTGGTGCCGCGTTTGGATCGGGACCAGCGCGCCGAGGTCGTCCGCGGACCGGTCGCGGTGGCCGGCGCCAGCATCGCGCCTGCGCTCGTGCAGCGCCTGCTAAATGACGCTGGGGATCTCTCCGACCAACTCCCCGTCTTGCAGCACGCGCTGATGCTGACCTTCGAACGGGCACGGCAGTTGGCGCCGGGTCCCGGTCCCTTCCGCCTCGAGCTTTGCCACTATGTCGACGTGGGAGAAATGGCGGGGGCTCTGTCGCGCCACGCCGACGAGGCGTACGCGGACGTCGGGCGCGAACTCGGTGCCCGCGGGCAACGGGTTCTCGAGCTACTGTTTCGCTGTCTGACCGACGCGGGTGCGCGCGGCGGCGGCGTACGCAGGCCCTGCCAAGCCTCCGAGGTGATCGCGCTGGCGAAGACGGATTTGCCGACTCTGCGCCGCATCGTGCAGATATTCGCGCGCGAAGGGCGCGGCTTCTTGGTGCATGAGCCACGCTGCGAGCTTCAAGCCGACAGCACGCTCGACATCTCGCACGAGAGCCTGATGCGTAAGTGGCGGCGGCTCGGCGCTTGGCTCGATGAGGAGGCCGCGCTCGCCCAGCGCTTGCACGCGCTTTCGGAGGACGAGCGCGAGTACGCGGCGGGCAAGCGCAGTCTGCTCCGCGACCCGGAGCTATCACTAGCCTTGAAGTGGCAGCGCGAAGCGCAGCCGAGCCAGGCCGCAGCAGCCCGCTACGGCGTCGAGCTCGGCAAGATCGAGCGCTTCCTGCGGCAGAGCGCGCGGGCCGAGCGGCTGCGAGTGTTCGGCCTGTGGGGCGCGATTGGGCTCGCTTTCCTGGGCCTCGGCCTGCTCGCCCTCAAGCTTCAGCAGAGCCGACGCGTCGCCGAGCGCTTGGCGACCCAGGCCTTGCTGGCACGGGGCAAAGCGGAGGCCGCCGAGGCGAGATCTAGGCAGGCCCTGCGCGCGGCCAAGATGGCGACGCTGATCCGTCTCGCGACGGACAGTCAGAAAGACTCGGCGCGAGCGGCCGCGTACCTGCGCGAGGCGGCCGGCGCTGCGAAGACGCGCCCCGCAGCCTGGCAAAAGCTGGCGACGACGCTCACGAGGCCGCTGCTGGCTTGGCGCTTGGAGGGGCACGGCGAATGGGTAGCGTCAGCGAGCTTCAGCGCGGATGGCGAGCGTCTGCTGACAGCCTCGCAGGATGGCAGCGCACGTATCTGGGAGAGTGATAGCGGACGCACGCTGCACACGCTCAGCGCAGAGATGCGCGACGTGCGCATGGCTCGCTTCAGCGCCAACGGCGCGAGCGTTGTCACCCTGTCGGATGATTACTCCGCACGTCTCTGGGACGCGGCGTCGGGGCAGCTCAAATTCAAGCTGGCGCCGCACGAGCGGGACCTGCTCGACGCCACCTTCAGCGCCGACAGCAAGCTGCTCGCGACCGCGTCCTGGGACAAGACCGTGCGCATCTGGGATGTGCAGAGCGGGCAATTGTTGCGCACATTGAGCGGGCACGACGCCGAAATAAACGCGGTGGCCTTCAATCCGAGCGGAGATCGACTGGTCAGCGCGTCCGGGGACGGCACCCTACGCCTGTGGGAGGTGTCATCCGGGCGCCTGTTGGCTCGGATGGAGAAGCATCACGACGTGGTGCATAGCGCGGAGTTCAGTAATAATGGCGAGTTCATTGCCAGCAGCGGTGAAGACGGGACCGCGCGCCTCTGGAGCGCCCGAGACGGCGCAGAGCTCAGGGTCTTGTCGGGCCACAAGGGTCCGGTGCTGGGGGCCGCGTTCAGCGCGGACAGTCAGTGGCTGGTAAGCGCTTCCGCCGACAACACGGCGCGTCTCTGGGAGGTGGCGAGCGGGCGCCTCGTTGCCACGCTGTCTGGGCACGAAGGGCGAGTCTTGGCCGCCGAGTTCAGTCCCGCGGACAATCGCATTCTCACGACCTCTTGGGACCATACGGCGCGGGTCTGGAGCGGTAGCTCGGGCCAGCTGCTGGCTGTTCTGCCGGGAACCGACGGGGTTCAGCCGGCGCACTTCAGCCGCGATGGGCGGCGCATCGTGACCTGCGCCGAAGACAAGGCCTGCTCGATCTGGGACAGCCATACCGGTGAGCTCGAAGGGCATCGCCAGCCGGTGAACCTGGCGCTGTTCAGTGCCGACGAGACGCGGGTGCTGAC
>JAEUAF010000418.1 GCA_019695485.1 Sorangium sp. | reverse complement strand
CGCGGCGTCCGTGCCGAATGGCCTCGAGGCCCAGCGCGTCGATCAGGGTGCTCTTTACCGCGCCGGGAACGCCGCTGACGCCGAGCCTCAGGGCGCCTCCCGCGGCAGGGTACAGCTTTGCGAGTAGCTCGTCGGCGGGCGCCAGATCTTCTGGGCGCGTGCTCTCGACGAGGGTGATGGCCTTCGCGATCGCGCGGCGTTCGCCGAGGCGCACGCGCTCGGCGAGTGCCAAGACTTGCGCGGTCATCCCCCTGCCGCCGCTCCCGTGTCGGGGTCGCCCGGGGCCGCGCTCGACGGATCGGCGGCGCCCACCTCGCCGAGCTGGAGCAGGCGGCGCCCAATCTCGATCACCTGGGTCCCCGGCCCGAACACATCGAGCACTCCGGCGGCGATCAACGTCGCTCTGTCCGCCGCCGGCACGATGCCGCCGACGACGACGCGCACCCCTTCGGCCCCCTGCCGAGCGAGCTCTGCGATGAGCTCCGGCACGAGCGTGAGATGGGCGCCGGCTTGCGTCGAAATACCGACGAAGTGCACGTCGCTCTCGAGCGCCTGGCGCGCCACCTCGGCCGGTGTCTGAAATAGCGGACCCAGGTCCACATCGAAACCCAGATCGGAGAGCCCCGCAGCCACGACTTTGGCGCCGCGGTCGTGGCCGTCCTGACCGAGCTTGGCGAGCAAGATTCGCGGGCGGCGCCCTTCTCGCTCGGCAAAGCGCTCGACCTCTCGGAGCAGAGCCTGCCAGGCCTCGTCGTGGGCATACGCCGCGGCAAACGCGCCGGTAACGGTCATGGTCGTGGCCTCATAGCGTCCAAAAACGCGACTCAGGGCGCGAGACACCTCGCCGACGCTGGCCCTGTCACGCATCGCTTCTACGCTGAGCTCGAGTAGATTTCCCGCGTTGCGGGCGCCGGCCTCGAGCGCGCTGAGTGCTCGCTCGACGCGCGCGGGGTCGCGCTCGGCGCGCACGCGCTCGAGGCGCGCCACTTGGGCCGTAAGCACCGACTTGGTGTCCACGACGAATAGTTCGAGCTCCGGCTCATCCGGCGCGTGGAAGCGGTTGACGCCGACGATGACGTCTTCACCACGATCGATGCGTGCCTGGCGCTCGGCCGCCGCCCGCTCGATGCGGCGCTGCGGAATGCGCGCTTGAATCGCCGCGGTCATGCCGCCAAGACCGTCGATTTCCTCGATCACGCCGAGCGCCGCCTGCACGAGATCGTGCGTGAGTCGCTCGACGTAGTACGAGCCTCCGAGCGGGTCGACGACGCTCGCGACGCCGGTTTCGTGCTGGAGGATGAGCTGCGTATTGCGCGCGATGCGCGCTGAGCGTTCACTCGGCAGTGCCAGCGCTTCATCGTAGGCGTTGGTGTGCAGGCTCTGCGTGCCTCCGAGCACGGCGGCCAAGGCCTCGACCGTCGTCCGCACCACGTTGTTCAGCGGGTCCTGCGCGGTGAGGCTGATGCCCGACGTCTGGCAGTGCGTGCGCAGCATGCGCGTACGTTGGTCCTTCGGCTGAAAGCGCTGGTCGACGAGCGTTGCCCAGAGTAAGCGGGCCGCACGCAGTTTGGCGACCTCGACGAAGAAGTCGGGGCCGATTCCGAAGAAGAACGAGAGCGTGCGCCCGACCGCGTCGACATCGAGGCCGCGCTCGCGCGCGACGCGCAAGTATTCGAGTCCATCGGCGATGGTGTAGCCGAGCTCGAGCGCCGGGGGAGCGCCCGCTTCCTGCATGTGATAGCCAGAAATGGAGAGCGAGTTGAAGCGCGGCATCTGGCGGCTCACGTACTCGAGCACGTCCGCTACGATGCGCAGCGAGGGCGCAGGCGGATAGATATACGTGTTGCGCACCATGAACTCTTTCAGAATGTCATTCTGGATGGTGCCGGACAGGCGCTCTCGCGCGACGCCTTGCTCTTCGGCGGCCACGATGAAACCAGCCAGCACGGGCAGCACCGCGCCGTTCATGGTCATCGACACGCTGGTCTGTTCCAGCGGAATGCCCTCGAAAACGAGCTTCAAGTCCTCGACGGTGTCGATCGCAACGCCAGCCTTGCCCACGTCGCCCGCCACGTGGCGCTCGTCGCTGTCGTAGCCGCGGTGCGTCGGCAAATCGAAGGCGACGCTGAGGCCCCGCTGCCCCGCCGCGAGCGCGCGCCGAAAGAACGCGTTGGTCTGCTCGGGCGTCGAGAACCCCGCGTACTGGCGCAGCGTCCAAGCTCGCGAGGCGTACATGCTGGCGCGCACACCGCGCACGAACGGAGCCTGGCCCGGAAAGCTCCCGAGGTGGTCGACGTCCGCCAGGTCGCGCTCGGTGTAGAGTGGGCGCAGGGCGACGCCGCTCGGGGAGCGTCCGAGCGCCGCTTCGGGGTCTGCAGTGAGCTCCTTGCGGGCTGCTTCGACCCAGCGCGCATGTCGAGCTGCGTCGGAGTCCGCGCTCATCGCCGAGCCTCGAAACGAGAGCGCGCTCGCATCAGCCCCCGCGCTTCTTGCTACGCAAAATGCGTTCGATGGCGGCCGCTGCTGCCACGATCAGCCGATCTGCGCGCCGGGTCGCATCGAGCGAGGGACCAAAGCGCGCCATCATCAGCGCCAACACCGGGCGCGATGCCACTAGAACTGGCGCCGAATAGACCTCGTCGGCGGCGCCGCTCGGCAACAGCCCGCGCAGCTCGGCATGCACCCAAGTCGACGGCAGGGGCCCCAAGTAGAAGCCGGCGCGGACCGCGATATCGAACACCGAGTTCTTCCCTGCCGGTAGGCTGAACGAGCTCGTCGCCTTATCGGCCACGGAGCGGCTCGCGGCGCGGACTTCGAGACTGCCGCCGCGCACCGCGACGACCAACACCACCGCTGGCTCGAGCGCCTGACACAGGACGCGCGCCACCTGCTCGGCCGAGTCGGCTCGCGCGAGCTCGGCGGTCGCCGCCTCGAAGCTTAGCTCGAACGCGAACGGTGGCTCCGGCGAGAAGACCTTGGAACGCGAGAGATTGAGCACGGGTTCGGAGGGAGCTGTCCCCGCAGATCGCTGGGAAAATGGCGGGCGCCGCACGAGTGGGATCGGCGCGTCGCTCGGCAAGCGTGGCGGCGGCACGGATCCCTGCGTCCCCGAATAGCTGACGTCCGGAGGGGCTCGAACAGAGCCGCGGCTGTCCCCACTCGCGCGCCCCACGGGAACCGCGAGGCTAGCCAGCGCGGCGCGGATCTCCGGAAGCCGCGCGCGCAGAACGCGCACGGGCGCCGCAAGATGAAACGCAAACTCGACGCCGACGTGGGGCCCGAGCACATCCACCGCAGCGACGTCGACGCGACCGTCGTTCGCGTCCTCGTGCACGGGCACGGCGAGCAGCCGCTCGCACATCCCAGCCGGCACGCGCCGCACGAGCTCTGGTACCGGGCGCACCCAGTGAATCTCCGGCGCCTCCGCCCGCTCGAGCTCACGCTCCGCCATTTGAGCAAGCTCGGGAAAGCGCTCCGTGAGCGCCGCCACGAAAGGGACGCCTTGGCTAGCCTCAGCAATCAGCGCCTGCTCCACCGCGGCGGCAGGCGCGCCGCCAGCGAGCAGGCGTCGCACGAGCTCGATCGTCACCCTCTGATGGTAGCCGGCCCTTCGGGTGAGTGTCACCTCGCCAGCCCATAGAACCCGGGGTCTTGCCCAGCGGCGTAGCGCCCCTGGTAGGTGTGCGGGCCAGGGGCCCGGGGCGAAACCCAGGGTCCTCTCGCCGATTCAGTCTTTGAACTGGAAGACGACCTCGGTCTTGCGCACGAGCCCAAGTTCATCGCGTGCCGCTCGCTCGACCATGGCGGGATCCTCCTTGATGCGCTGCACTTCGGCCCTAAGATCGCGGATCTCCTGCGAGAGCCTCGAGACTTCGGCGTCAGCGCGGCGCTTTTCCTGTTGCAGGTGCTCGAGTCGGGTCAGCCCCTCGGGGGACAAGACCATGACCGGCACCGAAATCCCCGCTACGGCCAGCACCGAAAGCGGCAAAATGCGTTGGGCCAAAGCGCCAAGCGGAGGCATAGGGTGCAGAGGATTTCACGCGGCCGCCGGGCGGGCAAACAATTGGCGAGCCCGAGCCGGACCCGGAAACGAAAAACTCCCTGATTCATGACACGTGGGCGGAGGCTCCGGTCACTTTTCAGTGTTCCTCGCTATCGTTTTGCCTAATTCTCGCCGACCGGCCGACTTTCAATGACGACCATCGAGACTGACTTCTTGCGTGCCGAGCTCGAGCGCCTGTTCGAGCTCGATGAGCTCTTGGCGCTTTCCCGGAATCTGCTCGGCTTCGAGCCCGAACGGGTCGGCGGAACCACCACCAAAGCGTCGTTCGCCGGCGCCCTCACCGCCCACTGCGCGGCCGAGGACGCGCTCGAGGCGCTGTGCGACGCCTTGTTGGCCACCCGACCTGACGTCTCGGGAAGAGTGGCTGCCGTTCAGAGCGGCGGACTTCCCTCGAATGACGAGCTCCCAGCCGGCAGCTTTGCCGGGTTCTCGGACTTGCGCAAGCTCGGCGAGGGGCGTCTTGGCGTGTCGTACGTCGGCAACCGCGACGGAGTCGAATTCCGCATCAAGGTGCTGCGCCGCGAGGCCACCCGCGACAAACGCGGCTTGCAACGCTTCCTCACCCTCACCCGGCTCGCGGCGCAGCTCGAGCACGCCGGTCTACCGCGGCGGCTCGAGGCCAGCCGTTTCGAGGAGCGCGTCGCCGTCGCACACGAGCATGTGCGCGGTCGCCCCTTTGCCGAACGGATTCAGCGCGTCGGCGCCATGCATTGGAACGAGGTGCGTGACGTGCTGCGCTCGATCCTCGAGACGTTGGCGGTCTTGCACCAAAAGCGCCTCGTGCATGGAGACCTGCGGCTCGACAACGTGATCCTGCTCGACGGCGCCGATGCCGGTCGCAGCGTGCTGGTCGACATCGGCGGCGATCGGCTGCGCGTGCGCCCGCGACTCGCGAACGGGCGCAGCGAGCTGTTCTCCACTGTGGGCTCGCCGAAGAGCGTCGCGCCGGAGCAGATCCAGGGGCAGTGCGCGAGCGCGCAAAGCGACGTCTATTCCTTCGGCGCGCTGATGTACGAGGTGCTCACCGGACAGCCCCCGTTCGGCACGAAAACGGCCCTCGAGTCGGCGTTCGCTCATCTATCCGCGCTGCCGGCGGCGCCGAGCAGCGTCGCGCCGCGTGGCTTCGTGCTGCCGGCGCTGGACGAGTTCGTACTCTCGTTGCTCGAGAAGGATCCCGCCAAACGGCCCCGCGACGCCGGCCAAGTGCTCGAGCAATTCGAGCAACTGGCGGCCCGCTTCACAGCGCGAGAGCCAGTCACGGAAGCATCGGTCGCCGCGCTCATCGAACGGCTCAGCGCAGCGCGCGCGGACGAAGAGGTCGCGGTCGCGCTCGAAGCCTCTGCGCAGCAAGCCGAGTTCGCTCCGCGCATCGCCGACGCGCTGTTGCTCGCGGCCGACGCGCTCTCGAGCGACACTGAACTCGAAGCCAAGAAGAATCTATTGTTCCGAGCGGCTCGCGTCTGTCTGGGACAAAGCAGCAGTCGCGCCCGCGCCGAAGAGATCTATCTCCAACTCCAAAAGCTCGCGCCCGAGGATGAGGTGGCCGAGACCGCGCTGATCGAGCTCCGAAGGAAGCTTGGCAAGCTAGAAGAGGTCGTGGAGATGCTGCTCGGGCGTGCCGAGCGCGCCAAGAGCCGGAGCGAGAAATCCCGGAGCTTTGCCGAAATTGGCCGACTCTATTTGAACGAACGCGCCGACCGCGAACAGGCGCTGGTGGCGTTCACGCAGGCCTTCTGTGAGGACCCGCGCGACGCCGCCCTGGCCACTGAAATCGAGCGGCTCGCGGGCAACAACCGCGACGCGTGGAACGACGTGCTGCAAAGTTGCGCCAGCGCGGCCAACGATGAGGCGGCCGCCGAAGCCGAGCGCGTCGCGCTCCTGAATCGCAGTGCTCGCTGGTGGCTCGAGCGTGCGCAGCGTCCGGACTTCGCGTTGTCCTGCTTTCAGGCCGTGACCGCGTTGGCCCCCAGCGACGACGTGGCACTCGACGGCATGGCCCAGCTCTATCGCCAGGCTGGACAGTGGGCGGAGCTTTACAGCGTGCTCGCACGCCGAGCGGACGCCGCTATCACCCCCGTGCAAGCGCGCAAACTACGCGTCGAGGCCGCCGAAGTCTTGGGTTCGGAACTCGGAGATCTGAAAGCCGCACGCGGTCTGCTGGAGGAAGTGGTCGCAGAAGATCCGGCTCACTCGAAGGCCGTCGCGCTCCTTCTTCAGTTGCACGAGCGCGCGCTGGACTTTTCCGCGCTGGTCGAGCTGCTGGAAAAGACGCTGCCAAGCGAGCCCAAGAACCAACAGGCAAAGACGTTGCTGCGCATCGCCGAGGTTCACGAGAAAGAGCTCAAGAATCCCGTGGAGGCCGCGCGCCATTTCGAGCTAGCGCTGGCCGCAGATCCACTAGCGATCGAGGCCCTGCGCGGATTGGAACGGCTGCACCAGCAAGCAGGACGCCCGAAGGAGCTGCTCGAAAACCTGGCACGTCAAATCGAGCTCTGCGCCACGCCGCGCCAGAAGATCGCCTTGCTCGAGCGCGTCGCCGCCCTGCAGAGCGAGGACTTCCTGGATCACCAGAAGGCGGCTGAGACCTGGGAGGCGGTTCTCGGGTTGGACCCCGCGCATGAATCAGCCTTCGCGCCGCTAGCCCGCGCCTATCGCGCCGCGAAGCGCTTCGAGGACGAAGCGGAAGCGCATGCGCGCCACGCCGCGCAGCTTGCCAGCAGTGATCTTCGCGTAAAGGCGCTCCTCGAACAGGCTCGTGTGCTCGCGGACCCGATTGGGGCGCCGGAGCGCGCGCTGCGCGTGTACGAGACCGTGCTCGAGCTCGATCCCGCCCATACCGAAGCGCTCAACGCCGTGGCGAAGCTGCGAGAATCTAGCGGCGATTCGGACGCGGCGTTGCGCGCAATCGAGGCGATCGCCGAGAAGTCGACGACGCCGGAGACCCGAGCCGAGCAGTGGCTGCGCGCCGCGAAATTGCTGGAAGCGCGTGGGGATCGCGACGCTGCGATCGAACGCTACAAGCGTGCCATCGACGCCAATCCGAGCGACGTCGCGGCCACGCGTGCGTTGCGCGATGCGTTCACTCTGCGCGGCGACATCCACTCCGCGGTGCAGCTCTTCGAGCGCGAAATCGAGAACAGCAGCGGTGACCTCGCGAAGGGCGCGCTGGCGGGCAAGCTCGCTCTTTTGCTGCGCGAGAAGGCCGAGGACAACGCGCGTGCCGAAGACGCGGCGCGCCGCGCGCTCGAGTGGGATGCGTCGAACCTCGACGCGCTCAGGGTACTCGCCGACGTCGCCTTCGAGAGCAAGCGCTTCGTCGAGGCCAGTCGCTTTTACGAGGCGCTGCGCGGGCGCATCGATGGACAGAAAGACGCTGCGCGGATCCTGATTCGCTACGTGGACTCTCTCACTCAGACGGGCGCGAGTGCGCAAGCAACGGCCGTAATCGACAGCCTGCTGCGCCTAGCGCCGAACGACCGTGAGGCGCTGACGCGCGCCGCCGACGTGACGGCCGAACATGGCTCTCCGGAGCGAGCCGCGGAACTCTACGCAGATCTGATGGAGCGCTTCGGCGAGAAGCTCGACCACCACGAGCAAGCCCGAGTCCTGACGCGCCGCGGAGAGGCGTTGCGCCAGGCGGGTCGGCTGACGGAGGCGGTCGCGGCCCTGCGTACGGCGAGCGAGCTCGACAGCGGGACTTCCGCGCTGGCGTCGCTCGCCAAGGTTCACGAAGCGCGCGAAGAGTGGGCAGAGGCCATCCAGGTCAAGACGCGACAGCTCGACGCCGCCAGTGGGGATGAGCGCGTTCAGCTGCTATTTGAGGTCGGTGAGCTCGCAGCTAGCAAGCTCCAAGATCGCACGCAGGCCGCGAAGAGCTTCGTCGCGGCCCTCGATGAGCGCCCCGACGATCGGCGCGTGCTCACGCGACTGATGCAGCTCTACAGCGACGAGAAGGATTGGAACAAGCTCGTCGACGTCGTGCTGCGACTCGCGGAGTTCGTCGACGATCCCAAGCAGCGCGTGAAGTACCTGCACACTGCGGCCATCGTCACCGCTCGCCAAATCGGCGACGTCGGCCGCGCGCTCGAGTTCTACGAGAAGGTGTTGACGCTGGAGCCAGCCTTCGAGAAGGCGCTCTCGGAGTCCATCGAGCTCGAGCGCACGCGAGAGAACCACGCGGGCGTCGAGCGCCTGCTGAAGCGCAAGCTCGAACTCGCGAGCGAGGCCAACGACCAGAAGGCCATGGTGGTGACCTTCGAAGAACTCGGCGAGCTGTTCGAGAAGAAGCTCGGCTGGCTCGACCAGGCCGTCGACGCCTACGAAGCTGCGCACACGCTGGACCCGGAAAATACGTCGCGCGCCGAGCTCTTGGCTCGCCTCTACGCCACGAACCCCGAAAAGTACCTCGAGAAGGCGATCTCGACCGAGCTCTCGAATCTGCAAAAAAACCCGTTTCGCGTCGAGTCGTACCGCACGCTGCGCCGCCTCTACACCGAGACCAAGCAAGCCGACTCTGCGTGGTGCTTGTGTCAGGCGCTCAGCGTATTGAATCTGGCAGAGCCGGACGAGGAGCGCTTCTACAAGCGCATGCGCTCGGAAACCGCGGCCCCCGCGCAAAACCCGCTCGGCGATGACGAGTGGCTGTATCAGCTGATGCACCCCTACGCCGACCCGTTGGTCACCAGTGTCTTCGCGCTGATCGAGGGCGCCGTCATCGCACGCCGAGGTCAGAGCATCGCCGAACTCGGCTACGATCTGAGCTTGCAGCTGAACCTCGCCGAACACCCTGCCCCGATGTGCCAGAGCCTATTTTATGCAGCCGGGGTGCTGGGCATTCCGCTGCCTCCAGCCTACGAAAATCCGAACGATGCGAGCGGCGTCTCATTCCTGTTCGCTCAGGATCCTTCGCTAGTGCTCGGCGCCTCGGCGCTCCAGTCCGATATTCCGCTGCAACCCGCCGCCTTCGTGGCAGCGCAGACGCTGACGTTCCTCCGCCCGGGCATGTATCTGCGCCAATTGCTGGCGACGGGCACGGCGCTCAAAGCCTGGTTGTTTGCGGCCATCAAGCTGACGGCCCCGCAATTCCCGGTCGTCTCCGAGCTGGAGGGTGCGGTGCGCGAAGCCGCGGCCGCGCTCGAAGCTGGAATCCAAGGCCCCGTTCGCGATCACTTGACGCGCGTGGTCTCGAAGCTCTTGCAGGCTGGCGCGGCGCTCGATCTCAAGCGCTGGGTGGTTGGCGTCGATCTCACGGCGGATCGCGCCGGGTTCATCGCGGCGCACGATCTCGACATGGCGGTGCGCGTGATCCGCGCGACGGACGAGGCCACGAGTTCGCTGCCGATCGAGGAGCGCGTCAAGGAGCTCGTGCTCTACTCCGTGAGCCCCGAGTATTTCCAAATCCGCCGCCAGCTCGGCGTGTCTGTCGATTCCTAGTGCCGGACGGCGCCGCCTCACGCGCAACGTCGGGCCCCTCGGGGCGCGCTCAGGGGCGCTTGGGCGCCGCGGCTCCGGCCGCCGCGTGAGGCGCAAAACTCGGGTTATTCAAGACCCCGGTCACCCGCCAACCGTAGAAGCCATCCGTGCCTTTGGCCCGCCGCGCTTTGGGGTCCAAATCAAACAAGCCCGGCACCGCCGAGCCCGGCGATCCGAAAATCGCGCGCGTCATGTCGCTCTTTCCCATGTAGCGATCGCTGAAACGAAAGCGAGCTCCGAGGCTCAACAGACTGGTCGGCACCGGGTCGCGCAAGCGCACGCTACCGTCGGCGCTGAGCTCCAAGTCCGCGCCCGAGGCGGCGAAGTTCGTGAACTTGAGCTGGCCTGCATTGGCGTCGCCCTCGATGTTGAGATCGCCGACCTCGAGCTTGGGGAGCGCAATCGTGTCGTGAATCTTGGCTTTGCCGTCGCCCGCGGAGAGCCCCTTCACCTTCAGGGCGACCTTGCCTTCAGCCTTGGCAAACTTGCCCTCTGGCAGCAAAAGCTCGAGCGTCCCTTCGAGCGTCCCGGCCAACGGCAAACCGACGATATCGGACAGCAGGCCCGCCTTCTCGAGCGACAGCGCTTCGAGCTCGAGCTCGAGACGACGCGCGCCGTCGCTCTCGGAGGTCTGACCGCTCACTTTGCCGCCGAAGGCATCCGCCGCGAAGCTCAGACGCACGCTGCCAATCAGCAGAGGCAAGAGACCCACGCGCCCGTGCGCGGACTCGATGCTCAATACGCTCGGCTTGGGAGCGGGCGCCGAGACGTCGGTCACCGGCTTGGGAGGGGAAATCAAGCGCACTCCCTTGGCCTCCACCCCGCTCAGCCAATACGACCCAAGCGAGTCGATCTCGAGCTTTAGCGCGTCGGGCCCGACCTGCCGAGCATTGAACTCGGCGACGATGCGGTCACGCACGCGGTCATAAGGGAAGGTCAGGTATGCGAAGATCGCCAGCGCAGTCCAGTAAAAGACTCCATAGCCGACGAAGCGCACCACCTTCTGGGCGCGCGGGCTCAGCTTCGAAAAGCGATTCACGGCGCCTCCTTCTCGGGCGCGGCGGCCGCTTCTTCCTTCGCCTTCGGCTTGGCCGCCACCTTGTCGGGCTTCCGCTCGAAAGCACTCACGGTCAGATCGACATCAAAGGAGTCCGGCTCGATGCCACGCTTGCGAATGTTGAGCTGGGTGATGCTGACCGGGTGCCCCGATTGTTCGATGCGCTCCATGAAGTGGAGGAGCTTCAACATGCCAACCTTGCGCAGCGAAATTTTTGTGGACTTCTCCTCGTAGCGCTTGCCGTGGGGCACCGACTGCCGATCCTGCGTCTCCGGGATCTCGACCTCCGCCGCCTTGGCGAGGGTAGCTAGAAACGAGGTGAGCGGCGGCGCCGGTCGCGAATAGCGATCCTCGATCGCTTTGTGCTGGGCACGGCTACGCTCGATGCTGGCGCGCGAACTCTGAATCTCGGCGATCACGTCGCGCAACGCCGCGTTGTCCGAGCGACTGCCATGCAGCAGGGCCGCAACGCCCAGCGGAATCAGGAACAAAAAGATGACGCCAAGCACCAGCGAAAAAATGCCCAGCAGTCGGCGCTCGCGGTCCTCGAGGCGTTCGAAGCGTTCACGAAGGCTCATTGCTGCGCTCCCCCCGACTTTTCCTCGGTCTTGTCGCTCGTCTCGTCGGCCTTCTTCTTCTTTTTCTTGGGGTCATCGGGGCAGCGCACGTCAGCCTCGAGCACGTACTTTTGGCGATCGCTGTTCACGACCTGCGTGACCTTGCCAAGCTTTGCCTCCTCGAGGCATCGCCGCTTGGCTACCTCAGTGGCAATCAGCTGGGCTTCGCTGGCGGTCCCGGCGATGGCTTGCAACTTGACGTGCCCGCGTTGCATGTCGAAATCTTCGATGTCGTGGGTGATGTTGGCGGGGATGGCCTTGGACAGTTCGACGATGACGTCGAACGCATCCATCTGCGGAAGCGGATCGGCTTCGTCCCCGGCGCGCACCTTCTCGAGGAGCGCGAGCGCGCCCTCGGCGTCGTGCACCTCGCCGCCCAACACGTCCTTGCCGATGGCCGTGACTTGCTCGACAAGCACGGCATTTTCCCGGGAAAGCGCTCGCACCTCGGCCCAAGTGGCGAACAGAAAGCTCACCAGCGCCGCGCCCACCAACCCAATCAAGAGCGGGGCCTTCTCTTTCAGGAACCCGAAACCGCGTTGATAGGCCAGGGGACCACGACGCAAATCGACGTCATGGCCGCGGCCCGCCGCCCCTAGCGCCAACGCCACAGCCTTGGCAAATCGCGGAACGGCAGCCAAGAGCTCGGGACTCGAGCCTTCGACCTCGATCGTCGGGAGCGGCTCGACGTTCAAGCCGAGCTCGTATGAGAGGAACTTATCCGCGCCCTCGGCGAAGGCACCGCCGCCAGCGAGGTACACGGCTTGAACGTCGCCACCGCCGTGCATCGACCACGAAAGCAGTGACTGCCGCACCTCGGCCGCCAGCGCCTGCGCCGTCTCGGGAAGCCCTTCGACGCCGCGTGACAGCGTGCGCACGAACACCGGCTCGCCCGCCGCCAGCAGTGTGATCTCCGTGCGACGCCCGCCCAAGTCGATGATCGCAAGCGGGCCGGGACCGCGCAAAGTCAGCGAGACGCTAGCCAGATTGGCGAGGGCCATCGAGCCACACGCCACGCGATCCGGCTCGCGACCGAGCGCATCCCGCACCAAGTCGATGCGACGCCGCACGTGATCCGTGCGCGCCGCAGCCATCATTACTACCAGAGGCGCGTGGTTGTTGGCGCGGGCGAGCAGCCGATAGTCGAACACGAGTTCGTCGAGATCGATCGGGACCTGCGCTTCGACTTCGAAGGGCAGCACCTCGGCGAGCTGTTTGGTCGCCGTCGACGGCAAGGTCAAGCGGTGGACGAAGGCTTGATCGCCATCGATCGCCGTCGCGAGCCCGTCGGCGTGGGCGATCAGGTGGCTTACCGCCGTCGTGATGGCGAGCGGGATGCCCTCGGCATCCGCGATCGGCACTTCCTCCAACCGCTCCACCGCGACGCGTCGGTAGGCGGTCGTGATGACCGCCGCGCGCACGTAGCGTGCGCCGATATCGAGCCCAATGAATCGTGCCATCGGTCAGTCCATCCTGAAGTAGACCACGTTCCCGGCCGGGTTTGGCCGAGTCAGTTGGCTAAGCAAATCCTGCTGTGCTTTTGCGGCAGCGCTGGCGGCGGCCGAAGCGTTCGACTGGGCGGGCATGCCGGGCAGCGGCGCGCTGCTGCCTGCGTTGCTGCCAGAGGCATTCGAGGCGGCCGACGAGCCAGCCGTGGCCGCGCCAGGCGGGGGCGCCCCGCGAAAGTCGATCACCGCGTGGATGCGCACGTGGGTTTCGCGCTTGCCAGACTTGACGGTGCCGGTCGCGTAAATCGAGAACACCTTGCTCGACGTCGACATCTGCGACTTGGCGTCCTCCGCTGACTTCAGCACGATCGGCTCGAGCCCGGCGGCCTGAATCAGCGGCCCGAGTATGCCCTGCCCCTGCAACAGCTTGACGAACGCGCCCGGCGATCCGAAGGGAGGCGCGCCCATCGTGAAGCTGCGCGCGAGCGTGAGAATAGTGAGAAACTTCTGCATCTCGAGCGGGTCGTTGCAGAGCTTGGTGCCAGGCACGGCGATATTGCAGACCAGCACCAACAGCGTCTGCGGCGCAGCGGTGTTGATGTTGATGGCGTTCGATTGCCCCCACACCGTGACCAGTCGTTTGTCCGGACGGCTCGGGTCCGGATCGACGAAGGTGCCCCAAAAATCGTCCCCGATGCCGCGCACCTTGCGCAACTCTTCCAGGCTGTCGAAGGCGGCATTCTTGCGCCGATAGGGCCGCTTCAAGAGCTCGTAGTACGAGTCCTCGGGAGGCATCTCCTGCGCCGTCGTGCTGGTCGGATCGCAGAGCATGGTCTCCTGATCCGGATCGACCCAGTCGATGATTGCGGAACAGATGCTCTGGCGATCGGAAAAGGTGCCGTCGGGGTCCCGATGCTCGAACATCGGATTGTATTGGCCACCCGCCATCAGCGTCATCAGCTGCATCATCAGCCGCTGCTGCCCGAAGGTGCTGCCACGCGAGGCCGAGTTCAGATTGATCTTCGAGTCTTCGTCGACGATGGTGACGTCGAAGCGCGCTCCGGGCAGCCCCAGATTCTTGGTGCGCGTCAAATCCATGCCGGAAAACGAGGTAAAGTCCTCGTTGCCGCTCTTGTCATTGAACGGCCCCAGCATGCGGT
>JAEUAF010000240.1 GCA_019695485.1 Sorangium sp. | reverse complement strand
CTCGACTGAGCATGACTCCGCCGCCGCGCTCACGCGAACGATAGAGCTCGCAGAGCGCGCGCTCGGATTGCTCGACGCGGCGCCAGCCGCGGATCCCGATCCCGCGCTGCTCGAACTCGTGGAGAGGCCGGACAGCGAGTTCATCGCGCTCGTGGATCAGGTGCGAGCGGCGATCAGCAGCGGCGAATTCGAGAAGATCGTCCTGGCTCGCCGGGTGGATCTGGGGCTCGGGCGCCCGGTGCTGGCGTCGCGCGTCGAGCGCCGTCTGGCGGACATTGCGCCCGAATGCGTGCGCTTCGGCTTTCGAGCTGGCGGCGCCACGTTCCTCGGCGCCACGCCCGAGCGCCTAGTCGTGAAGAATGGGCGGGCTTTCGAGACGGAAGCCGTGGCCGGCTCGCTGCCGGTGGGCGACCTGCCCCCGGGAAGGCTGCTCGAAAGCTCCAAGAATCGCGCAGAACAAGCCATCGTGGTGCGCGAATTGCTGCGGGCGCTCGAACCCCTGACCAAGAGCATCGACCACGCCGAAACGCCGGAGATCCACCGTCTTCGGCACGTGGCGCATCTACGCACGCGCATTCGGGGCACGCTGCTCGAGCCGATCCACGTGCTCGATTTGGTCGAGCGCCTGCATCCAACCCCGGCGGTCGGTGGGGTGCCGAGTGCGAAGGCACTCGGTTGGATTTCTGCTCACGAGCCCGACGAGCGCGGCTGGTATGCGGGACCCATCGGCTGGGTCGACAATCAGGGCGATGGTTCGTTCGTGGTCGCGCTGCGCTCCGGGATCTTGCATGGCAATCGCGCGACGCTCTACGCTGGCGCTGGGATCGTAGAAGGCTCTGACGCGAGCACTGAACTCGCGGAGACGCGCTGGAAACTGCAGGCGTTGTTGGGGGCGTTCGGGGTCGCTCCGTGAATTCGGTCGTGCTCGGTGCTTGGTCACGCCTTCTGTTCGGGACGCTGGCTCGGGCTGGGCTTCGCGACGTGGTGGTCAGCCCGGGTTCACGATCGACGCCCTTCACGTGGGCGGCACTTCACAGCGACGGACTCCGCTGTCATTCGATCCCGGACGAACGCAGCGCGGCATTCTTTGCGCTCGGCCAAGCGCGCGTTAGCGGGCGACCGAGCGCTGTGATCTGTACGTCCGGCAGCGCGGCGGCGCACTTCTTCCCCGCCGTCGTGGAGGCGTCCCTCGCTCGCATCCCGCTGTTGGTGCTCAGCGCGGATCGGCCCTTCGAATTGATGCAGTGCGGGGCCGCGCAGGCCATGGATCAGACCAAGCTCTATGGCGGATTCGTTCGCCAATTCTTTGAACTTGGTCAGCCGGACCCAAGTCCCGGTGCGCTCGATGCACTCGAGCGCATGCTCGTGCAAGCGTTCGCGTTGGCGTTGGGACCGGAGGCAGGCCCCGTGCACCTCAACGCCCGAGCGCGAAAGCCCCTCGAACCTTGGCAAGCCAGCACACCCGAAGAGCAAGACCTCGAGCGCGCCGTCAGCGAGCGCTTGAGCCGTCCAATCGCTCGTATCTTTCATGCCCCGCCGGCAGTGTCGGAGAGCGGGCTCGAGGCGTTGAGCGAACACTGTGGGAGCGCCGAGTCCGGACTCATCGTCTGCGGCCCACTGCCCACACGCGTCGCGAGTGAGCTCGACCCGCTGTTTGAACTGGCTCGCCGCACCGGGTTTCCGCTGTGCGTCGAGACCGCGAGCCAAGCCCGAACCTCGAGCCTCGCGGAGCGGCACCTCGGCGTCACGCGGCTCGGCGCTTTCGACGCGATCTTCGCGACGGGGCAACCTGAACCGGCATTCGTGCTTCAAGTTGGCGCGCCACCGACCGCGGGCAGCTTCGAACGCTGGGCGCTGCAAAGCAGGGCGACCCGCGCCGTGCTTGCGGGCCCCGGGTTCCTCGACCCTTCGAATCGCGCGAGCCTGGTGATTCAAGCGGATCCGCTGGCCGCCTTGGCGGCACTCAACGCGCGCCTTGCGGCCGCGCCCGGTCTTCCGCGAGAGTCACGAGCGCGCTTTGCGGAGGGGCTCGCCCGACGGGAGAGCGCCTATTGGCGAGCCGCGGAGGCCGTCCTGGCGGCGCCGAGCTCGGCGCTGGGCGAAGCGCAAGCCGCTCGCACTATCGTCGAGGCGATGCCGGAAGGTGCGCTGCTCGGCCTAGGAAACAGCCTAGCGATTCGCAGCGTCGACGCCTTCGTGCCGCCGAGCACGCGGGCGCTCCGGGTGTGGTCACAGCGTGGGGTGAACGGCATCGACGGGCTGGTTTCTGGCGCGGCGGGTGCAGCGCACAGCGCTGCCGTACCCAGCCTGCTCTTGCTGGGCGACGTGAGCTTGCTGCACGATCTAACGGGTATGTTTGCAGCGCGACAGGTTGCGACTCCGCTCGTCATCGCGGTCATCGACAACGCGGGTGGTCGGATTTTCGAAGACCTCCCGATCCGCGCCAGATGGGAGGAGCGCCCCGAGCTCGCGCGTTTCTGGCTCACCCCGCCCGAGGTCGACTTCGAGCACGCCGCAAGAGCGTTCGGTTTGCGCTACGACGCAGCCGACGACGTGGCGAGCTTGAGGCGCGCGCTTTCGGACGGACTCGCGAGCAGGACGCCCACGCTGGTGCACGCGCGCGTCCTTCCCGGGAGCGCCCGCGCAGCGCGCCACGCCATCCACGAATCCTTACAGCGAAGCATGGCCCCCTCACCCGCTCAATGAAGCGTTCCTCATGGCGAGACTGCTGCTCCTCCACGGTTTCACGGGCGCCCCGAGCTCCTGGGATGCAGTCGTGGACGCGCTGCCCCCGGGGCACAGCGTGCTGCGCCCCTGGCTGACTGGTCATGGACGACCCTCCGCGGCGCTCGAGGTCGCGAGTTTCGACGACGAGGTCGAGCGCTTGCTGGGGCTGGTGCCGGATGACGACGTCGCCCTCGTGGCTGGGTACTCTCTCGGTGCACGCCTGGCACTCGCCCTACTCGTGAAGGCGCCCAGGCGCTTCAGCGCTGGCATCTTGGTATCCGGGCGAGCAGGGCTCGACACGGACGTGGCGCGACGGGATCGGCAGCACGCGGACGCAGCCCTCGTGCGCCGCCTCGAAAGCGCAGGGCTTGAGTCCTTCGTAGAGCACTGGCAAGGGTTGCCCCTGTTCTCGAGCCAGGAAAGGCTGCCCCCGGCCTTGCGTGAGGCGGAACACGCGCGCCGCACGGCTCACAGCGCGGCCGGGCTCGCCCACTCGCTCGCCGTGACCGGGCTCGGCCAAATGCCCAATCTCTGGGAGGAGCTTGCTACGCTGGCGACACCACTCGAAGTGCTCGCGGGTGAGCTCGATCCTGACTTTTGCGCGCTGGGCGAAGCCATTGTAGGCAAGGCCCTGCACGCGCGCTTCACTTGCGTCCAGGGCGCAGGACACAATCTTCTGCTCGAGCAGCCCGAGAGCGTCGCTCGAGCCATTTCCAGAGGACTTGAGGCATGACCGACATCGACTGGCAGAAAATCTCCGGCTACGAGGACATCATCTACGAGAAATCGTCGGATGGGATCGCCAAGATCACGATCAACCGCCCACAGGTCCGCAACGCGTTTCGGCCACAGACCGTCGCCGAAATGAGTCGGGCGTTCAGCGATGCGCGGGACGATGCCGAGATCGGCGTCGTGATCCTCACCGGCGCCGGCAAGGACGCCTTTTGCTCGGGCGGTGATCAAAAGGTGCGCGGCACGGGCGGCTACGTGGGCTCCGACGGCATCCCGCGGCTCAATGTGCTCGATCTGCAGCGCCAAATCCGCACGTTGCCGAAGCCGGTGGTCGCCATGGTGGCAGGCTATGCAATTGGCGGTGGTCACGTCCTGCACATGATGTGCGACCTCACCATTGCCGCCGACAACGCGCGCTTTGGTCAGACCGGGCCCAAGGTGGGAAGCTTCGACGGCGGCTATGGCGCCGCGTACATGGCGCGTATCGTCGGCCAGAAGAAGGCGCGCGAGATCTGGTTTCTGTGCCGCCAGTACGATGCGCAGCAGGCGCTCGACATGGGGCTCGTCAACCGCGTTGTTCCCTATGCCGAGCTCGAGACCGAGACCGTCGCCTGGTGTCGAGAAATCCTGCAACATAGCCCGCTCGCGCTCCGCTGTCTCAAGTCCGCCTTGAACGCGGATTGCGACGGGCAGGCAGGCCTCCAGGAGCTAGCCGGCAACGCGACGTTGCTCTTCTACATGACGGAAGAGGGCCGCGAGGGCCGCGATGCGTTCGTCGAGAAGCGCAAACCGAACTTCAGGAAGTTCAAGCGGTTGCCATGACCGGCGGCGCTCCCGCAACGCAGGGCCTGAGTGCGCATGCGGTGGCGCCGGGCTCGTTCAAGGCCTGGGTGCTGGCGGCGCGGCCGGCGACGCTGACCGCGGCGCTTGCGCCAGTGCTGGTCGGCAGCGCGTGTGCCTTCGCCGGGCACGTGTTTCGGTGGGGTCCGGCACTGGGCGCGACCTTGGGCGCACTGCTGCTGCAAGTGGGCGCGAACTTCGCGAACGACGTGTTCGATTTCGAGAAGGGCGCGGACACTAAAGAGCGGCTCGGTCCCACGCGCGCCGTGCAGGCCGGCTTGCTGACGCCGCAGGCGATGCGAACGGGCATGTACCTGGTGTTCGCGCTGGCACTGCTCGTCGGCGTGTACCTGACTGTCGAGGCGGGCGTGGCGATCGTCGTCATCGGGTTATTGTCCATCGCCTGTGCCATGGCTTACACGGGTGGGCCCTATCCGCTCGGCTACCATGGGCTCGGTGATGTCTTCGTGTTTCTATTCTTTGGGTTGGT
>JAEUAF010000212.1 GCA_019695485.1 Sorangium sp. | reverse complement strand
AGCCGCGAGCAGCAGCCGTTGCGCGCCGGCCAATGCGTCCGCCGTCAAGGGCCCACTGACGAGCCACTTCGACCCTGTCTTCGTCACTCGAGTCATGCTGCACCAAACGCCGCGCTCTCGACGCCGTGTACGTCGAGGATAATCCCTACGTTGCCGTCGCCCAAGATGGCGGCGCCGTTGACGCTGCGTGGCTTCACGAAGCCTGGCGTCATCTGTCCAAACAGGTCGTAGCTGCGATCGAGCGGCTTGATCACGGTCTGGGCCATCCCCACCACGCGATCGACCAGTAACCCGAATTTGCGCCGCTCAGTCTCCACGATCACCACGCGCACTTCGCCGAGGTCGATCTCCTGTGTCGGCAGCGCGAGAATTTCGGACAAGCGCAGCATGGGCAGGAGCTGACCGCGAACGTCGAGGTACTCGTTCTTGCCTTCCACGGTTTGAATGGTGTGCGGTCCCGGCGCGATCAGCTCGACCACGCTCGGCAAGGGAATGGTCACCGTTTCGGCGCCCACGCGCACATTCATGCCCTCGACGATAGCGAGCGTGAGCGGCAATCGAATGCGAAAAGTCGTGCCGCGACCCGGTCGAGATTCGGTTGCGATGCTGCCGCGCAAGGCCTGAATGCCCTTCTTGACCACGTCGAGCCCGACACCGCGCCCAGAAATCTCACTCAGTGTCGCGGCCGTCGAAAAGCCAGGCAAGAAGAGCAGTTCGTAAATCTCGGATTGGCTGAGGTGCTGTCCCTTTTCGATCAGGCCCCGCTCTTCGGCCTTCGAAACGACCCGCGCGCAGTCGATACCACGGCCGTCGTCGGCGATTTCGATCAACACGTGGCCCTCGCGTTGCGTCGCGGAAAGGTGAATCCGACCCGCCGCGGGCTTGCCGACGGCTAGACGCTCTTCGGGGCTTTCGATGCCGTGCGACACGCAATTGCGCAGCATGTGCTTTAGCGGATCGGCCAGGCAATCGATTACCTTCTTGTCGACTTGCGTGGCTCCGCCAGCGGTGCTGAATTCGACCTGCTTATCGAGCTCCTTGGCCAGATCGCGGATCGGGCGACGGAAGCGTTCGAAGGTGTCGTGAATCGGCAGCATGCGCAGATTCATGACCTGGTCTTGCAGGTCGCGCCCCAACGCCTCCAAGCGCTCGATGGCGGCCGCAGCGCGCGCCGCACTGTTGGAGCGGTCTTGTACCTGCGAGATCCCGATCACGAGCTCGCCCACCAAGTCGAGCATGCGGTCGAGCTTGTCCGTGTCGACTCGAATACTACCGGCGCGCGCCTTGGTCGCTCCACCGGCGCTCGTGGCTCTTGCGGCCGGGGCCTGCTCACTCGCCGCCTGTGCAGTCGCCGGCGCAGCGAGCATCTCGGCGTCGTTTTGCAACTCGACGCCAGCAGCGACGGCCAGGCTGTCGGTCGACGCCGGCTGCGTCTTCGAGAGATCGGTGATGCGGATGTTTTCCTCGTCCACCGACAAGAAGCAAACTCCCATCACCCCCATGGGGCCGGAGTTCGTGCGCAACCGAACGCGCAGTCCCAGACAGCAACTCGTGACGACCAGCTCCGAGAGCGGCGGTACGCGGTCGGACAGCAGCTCGACAGTCTCGAGAGGGCCGAGCAACGCGAGTTCCTCGAGGAAGGTGGTCAGGTCGTCGCCCGATTCCCAGAAGTCTGGGCGAAAGTAGACCTCGACCTCGACCAGGCGCTCCTCGAGCGGTGAGCTTGCAAGCTCATCCGCGTCGCAGAGCGTCGAGAGTTCGGCGATGGCGGCTTCGTATTCAGCGCTGGCTACGAAGACGACCCCGTTCGCAGAGCCCTCGACCGCCACCTTGAGAGCGTCGAATCCAGAAAGCAGCGCCTCGACCACCGTCTCCGAGGCCACGAGCGAGCGGGCTCGCAGTCGGTCGAGCACGTTCTCGAGCACGTGGGTCAGCCGCACGATTTCCGTCAGACCGACCATCCCCGCGTTGCCCTTCAGCGTATGCGCGGCGCGAAACAGACGGTCGATGGTCTCTGCGCTATCCGCTGCAGATTCGAGCTCCAACAGCCCTTCTTCGAGGGCCATCAAGAGTTCCTCCGCTTCGCGCTGAAAAGTGACAATCAGAGCATCGGATGACATTTGCTACTCCGCTACGGACGGCTGCCAGCACCGAGTAAGTGCGGGCTTCCGTCGGCGACGATCCGGGCCACGGCGAGTCAAGAGGAAGCGTCCTCTGCGGCCTCTGCCGTGAATGAAAGATGGCTCCGCGTCGTGCAAGAATGCGAGGCTCGTCTCGGTCCCCACGACTGTCTCGACTGCGGGCGGAGCACATTCCGGTCGAGAGCGACGAGTCGCCTGTTCTGAAAGGTTCGAGCGAGTCCGCCGCGAACGCGAAGCGCGCGGGGCTCGCCTGATGGAGCGGATTGGTCCAAGCCCTGGAACCAGTGTCTCGCGTCGCATCATGGGACCGACATGATGCAAAGCAGGGGCCAGCCTCCCGCCACTTAGGGAATCAGGCATTTTCTAGGCGTTTCCGCGGGCCGCACCCCCGGCCGCCCATTCCACTCGTCCATAACTCAGCCAAGCTGTCCAAGATCCCGAACTCACATCGTGTTCCGCCGTAGGAGATCCTCATATAACCGACCGCTTGCGAGGGTCGCGCGCGCCAAGCTCTCACGAGGGGTCGACTCCTCTTTTCGATCATCGCCACTTCGGACGCCGAAGTTCGCGTACTCGAGCTCGGCCGAGCACGCTTGAGAAGGAGGTGGCGAAAGGGTGGGGCTTCGGGCAATCGATGGGGTACGCGCTCGGCGAGCGCAAATTCGCCAGGGAGTCGGGTTTGGTGGGGGCAGCGGGGTAACGCGCGCGCCGTTCGACGGAGGGCGACGTTGGGCAAGCGGGGAAGGAGCATAGAGCGGGTCCGGTTCCACGCCTGCCCCTCACTGTTGGGTGACGGCAGCTCGGTCGCAGCCACGCTTAGCGGTAGCCGAGGCAATGTGCGTCACGAGGCACGTCATGATCGCCGAGTGCTTACGCCCCGCGCAGCCCTTGACGAATCGGCGGGGCGCTCGTATCGTCCTTTTGCGATTATTAGAGCGCGAGGCCTGCAGCGTGAAAGCGCCCCCCACAAACGAGCGAAATTGCTGCCCGCCGGCAGATGACGGCCCGGATTTGCGCGCCGTCGAAGGCGCGGCCGCCGATGAGGAGCTGGCCGAGCTCGCGAAGGCTGTCGGCCATCCCGCACGCGTGCAAATCCTGCGTTTGCTGGTGCGGAAGAACGCCTGCATTTGTGGCGAAATCGTCGAGGAGTTGCCACTCGCGCAATCCACGGTCTCGCAACACTTGAAGGTGCTGAAAGACGCCGGATTGATCCGCGGCGACGTCGATGGGCCACGCGTCTGTTACTGCATCGAGCCGCGCGCACTGCGCCGCTTCAAGGCCCTCGTGGGGAGCCTCTGACATCGTAATCTGACGCTAAATAGGAGAATCTTCATGACCCTTCTCACTGTGTTCGACCCACCAATGTGCTGTTCGAGCGGCGTTTGCGGACCCGGCGTCGATCCTGAATTGGCGCGCTTCAGCGCGGATCTCGAATGGCTCAAGCAGCAGGGCGTCCAGGTGCGGCGCTTCAATCTCGCCCAAGAACCCGGCGCGTTCGTTGAGCACGCGGAAGTGAAGGCAGCGCTCGCCGCGCGAGGTAACGCTTGCTTGCCCCTGCTGCTGGTTCAAGATCGGATAGCCGTCGAAGGCGCCTATCCTTCGCGCGAGACATTGGCCGCCCTCGCCGGCGTGGTGGTTCGCAAACTCGCCGTCGCTCAGTCGAGCTGCTGCAGTCCCAGCGCGCCCGCTGGCTCCGGCAAGACCAGCTGCTGCTGAGGGGCCGATGAAGCTTGTGGCCTCGGCTCCGCGCTATCTACTCTTCACGGGCAAGGGTGGCGTGGGAAAGACGAGCGTGGCCTGCGCGGCGGCGCTCAGTCTCGTGCGCGCTGGCAAGCGCGTGCTGGTGGTGAGCACGGATCCGGCGTCGAACCTCGACGAAGTGTTCGGGACGAAGCTTGCCACGACACCGACCGCCATCGTTGGCGTTGCAGGCCTCGCTGCATTGAACTTGGACCCAGAGCAGGCGGCGCGTGCGTACCGCGAACGGATCGTGGGCCCGTATCGCGGAGTCTTGCCGGACGCTTCCGTGCGCAGCATCGAAGAACAGCTTTCCGGCGCGTGCACCGTCGAAATTGCCGCCTTCGACGAGTTTTCGAAGCTCCTCGGCGACGTCGCGGCGACCAGCGACTTCGACCACGTGGTGTTCGACACCGCCCCGACTGGTCATACGCTGCGCTTGCTCGAGCTGCCGAGCGCGTGGAGTCACTATATCGAAGCGAGCGCGGGCGGCGTCTCTTGCTTGGGACCGCTCTCGGGACTGGGTGCACAGCGCGGACTCTACCGGGCGACGCGCGACGCGCTCGGCGATCCCGACCGAACACGCATCATTCTGGTGACACGTCCTGAGCCTGCCGCGTTTGCCGAGGCCGAACGCACACGCCGGGAGCTCGTCGCGCTCGGGATTCATCATCAGCACTTGGTCATCAACGGGCAGTTCGTGGCGATTGACCGCAATGATCCGCTGGCGCGCGCCCTCGAAGCGCGCGGGGTCGCCGCGCTCGGCTCGGCGCCCGCGGGGCTGATGGCGCTGCCGCGCAGCGAATTTCCGCTACTGCCGTTCGCGCTGGTCGGTATCGAGAAGCTCGCAGCACTGCTCGGTGAGGAACCTCGAGCTCCCGAGCGCAGCGCCCCCTCTCCTCAGAATCAGGCGGTCACCCCGACGTTCTCGGAGCTCAGCGCAATCGCGTCAGAGATCGCTACGAGTGGCAGCGGCGTTGTGTTCACCATGGGCAAGGGTGGAGTCGGTAAAACGACGGTCGCCGTCGCCGTCGCGAGTGAGCTCGCTCGCCTGGGACATTCAGTGCACCTCACGGCTACGGATCCCGCCGCGGATCTGGCAAGCTTGGGAGCGATCGAGGGCGGCCGCATTCGAGTGAGTCGGATCGACGCAAGGGCCGAAACCGACGCCTATGTCGCCGAGGTGTTGAAGAGCGCGAGTCCGAACCTCGACGCTTCCGGGCGAGCATTGCTCGAGGAGGAGTTACGCTCGCCTTGCACGGAGGAGGTCGCCGTGTTCCGGGCGTTCGCGCGCGCCGTCGCCGAAGGACAACAGGGCTTCGTGGTGATCGACACCGCGCCGACCGGCCACACGCTCCTGCTACTCGATGCGGCAGAGGCCTATCACCGCGAGGTTTCGCGAACCACCGCCGAAGTGCCGGAGGCGGTACGCCTGCTACTACCGCGCATGCGGGACCCAGCCTTTGCCAAAGTGTTGATCGTGACGCTGCCGGAAGCGACGCCGGTTCACGAGGCGCGGGCGCTCGAGCGCGACCTCTTGCGCGCGGGGATCCGACCCTTCGCGTGGATCATCAATCAAAGCCTGTTGCCGCTTGCTGTCAGCGACCCGACGCTCGCCTTGCGTCGCAACGCCGAGCGACCCTTCGTCGACGAGGTCCGCGCCGCAACCGCACGCCTAGTCTTGCTGCCGTTTGCACCAGAGATGCCACCTTCCGCGAGGTGCGTCACCTCTGCAACAATCCCTCCCAAAGCGTCAACGCCCGAGACGGTACATGTCTGATCTCTCTCTGTCCCGTCGAGTCGCAGCCGAAGCGCTTGGCACAGCGCTCTTACTCGCCACGGTGGTGGGCTCCGGAATCATGGCCGAGCGGTTGGCGGGCGGGAACGTCGCCATCGCGCTCTTGGCGAATACACTCGCCACGGGGGCCGCGCTGGTTGCCCTGATTCTAACCTTTGGGCCCGTCAGCGGCGCCCATTTCAACCCCGCGGTCACCCTGGCCTGCGCATCGCGGGGCGCCTTCAGCTGGCGCCATGTGCCCGCGTACGTCGCAGCGCAGGTCGCGGGTGCGTTCGGCGGCGTCGCGACCGCGCACGTCATGTTTGGGGAGGCGCTGTTCTCCGCTTCGCAACACGTGCGCAGCGGCCCCGCGCAGCTGGTGAGCGAATTCGTGGCGACGTTCGGGCTCTTGGCCGTGATTTGGGGCGTGTCGCAGCATCGCTCGGAGTCCGTGCCTGTCGCGGTTGGCGCCTACATCACGGCCGCCTACTGGTTTACCGCGTCGACCTCCTTCGCGAATCCTGCGGTCACCCTGGCGCGCTCCGCCAGCGATACCTTCGCGGGGATTCGCCCGATCGACGCGCCCGGTTTCATCGTCGCCCAGCTGCTCGGCGCGCTGGCAGCGACGCAGTTGTTTCGCTGGCTCGTGCCCAGCCCCGAATCCGCGATGCGAGCCAGCAAGGCCGCCACCACGACTCACGAGAAGACCGCATGAAAACCGTTCTTTTTGCCTGTATTCACAACGCCGGCCGCTCACAAATGGCAGCGGCCTGGTTCAACGCTCTGGCCGATCGCACGCGAGCGGCGGCGATTTCTGCAGGCACCGAACCGGGCACGCGAGTTCACCCTGAGGTCTTGCTGGCCATGCGCGAAGTCGGCATCGAGCTCGAGGGCATCGCGCCCCAAAAGCTCACCGACGAGCTCGCCAGCGGAGCCTCGATTCTCGTCACCATGGGCTGCGGCGAGACCTGCCCCTACGTTCCCGGACTGCGTCGCCTGGACTGGCCGCTCGAAGATCCCAAAGGGAAGTCAGTCGAGCGGGTGCGCGAGATTCGAGACGACGTCAAAGCGCGCGTCCTCGATTTGTTGGAAGCGGAGGGCTTTCGCTGAGCCGTGCCAAGGCCGCCCTCTCGCGGCCAGCTGCTCACGATTCTTTGCGTCCTTCGGCGAGTGACGCTGTCTTAACGGACGGAGGTCTTTCGATGACGCAGGTTTCCACGGACGACGTTCGAAATATAGTGCGCGACCACTACGCCAAGGTTGCTGAAACCGATGGGGCCGTAGGCTGCAGCCCGGGATGCTGCGGGCCCAGGCCGAATGCCAGCGCCGCGCTCGGCTATACGATTGAGGACCTCGCGGCGCTGCCGGAAGGCGCCAACATGGGCCTCGGCTGCGGGAATCCGCAAGCCATTGCCAGGCTTTCCGCGGGGGAAACCGTGCTCGATCTCGGCAGCGGGGGCGGCTTCGATAGCTTTTTGGCGGCTCGACAGGTGGGCAGCACGGGCAAGGTGATAGGCGTCGACATGACCCCTCAAATGGTGAGCAAGGCCCGCGACAATGCGCGAAAAGTCGGAGCCACGCAGGTCGAGTTTCGCCTCGGAGAAATCGAGCATTTGCCGGTCGCAGACGCGTCGATCGATGTGATTCTTTCAAATTGCGTGATCAATCTCTCGCCGAGCAAGCCCGAGGTATTCCGCGAGGCCTTTCGCGTGCTCAAAACCGGCGGGCGACTCGCGATTTCCGACGTCGTCGAGATAGCGCCCATTCCCGAGCGGCTGAGAACCACGCAGGCATCACTGACGGGGTGCATCGGCGGCGCCGTTCCCGCGGAGGAGCTCGCGCTGATGCTGAGCGAAGCCGGCTTCAGCGAGATCCGCATCGAGCCACGCCCCGAGAGTCACGCCTTCATCAAAGAGTGGATGCCCGACTCTGGCATCGAGAACTACATCGTGTCGGCCACCATCGAGGCCATCAAGCCCGCCCGCGTCCGCGACTGTTGTGGACCCGCGTGCTGCTCGCCCGGAGGCGGCGACTGATGGAGCGGGACACGCGCCGCGCCCCCGAAGAATTGGCAGAACGGCTGCGGCCGTTCGTCGCGCGGCGCGTCCCTCCGGGCGACGTGGACGACGTGCTGCAGGACGTCTTTCTACGCATGCAGCGCGGCCTCGAGAACCTCGAGGACGAGCAGCGCTTGCTACCTTTCCTCTATCGGGTCGCGAGGAGCGCCATCGTCGAGAACCACCGCCAGCGAGCGCGCCATCCTCTCGCCTGCGCGGCCCCTGAGGCGCACGGCACCCCAGCACAGGATTCTAGCGAGCCGAGCCCGATCGAGCAGGAGCTCGCGGCCTACCTGCTCAGCTACGTCGCCGCGCTGCCTTCGCCGTATCGAGAGGCGCTGACGCTGACTGAGCTCGAGGGGCTCAGTCAGCAAGCGGCCGCTGACGCAACCGGCATTTCCCTGTCGGGCATGAAGTCGCGCGTGCAGCGCGGGCGCGTGAAACTTCGCGAACTGTTGGAAGCCTGTTGTCGAATTCGAGTCGACGCGCGCGGACGGGTGATCGCCTGCGAGCCGCGCGATCCATCCGATTGTCGATGTCGGAGTGCGCCGGACGACGACTAGTACAACGCCTCGCCCGGGGTGGCGCGCTCAGCTCCCCTTGCCAGGTGCCGAAAGCGCGGGAGCCAACGCAGGCAGCACACTCAACGGCGAGATGTGCCGACCGGCTGAGCTCTGCCCCAGGCCATCCTCCAAGCCCTCGCCTGTTTCCGCCAAATAGACGCTCAGCACGATCTCAGCGTCGAGGAGCGGGGCCTCTTCGGCCGGCGTCCCCGCTTGCGCATCCGTGGACAGCCAACCGCCGTTGTCTTGCTGTCGCGAAATCAAGAATGACGCGGCCGCTCGGCGCGCCCGGAAAGGCGAAAATCGGCCGTGAATGCCCAGCGACAGGGCCATCAGCGCATGCGCCGTGACCTGCAAGTTCGCGGCCGGGTAATCCCCACTCCAGGCCCACGCCCCGTCGGCCAATTGTGCCGCCAACAGTCGCTCACGCAGATCGACGAACAGCGGCCGCGTCGACGACTCGAACGAAGCGGCGACGAGTGACCAGGCCAGGCCCTGCGTGTAGAAGGCTTCGTGGGGATCTCGATAGTCGAAGTCCGGACTCGGTGATGTGAGGTCGTCGACCACGATTGCCGCGTAAGTCTCGAAATCCGCATGGTAGCCGGCATTCGGGAATGCCCCATCGAGCGCCAGCGCGCCGAGCGCGAGCCAAGTCAGATCATAGGCGATCAGCCCATCGGCGCCCGCCGCGTGTCGGGAGTCGCGAATGGCTTCGCCTTGTGCGCGGGCCCCGCCAGCCGCGACCACGCGCGCGTCATAGCGCTCCCGCGCCAACGCCGTCGCGCGCCCGTTTTTCAGCACGTCGTCCAAAAGCACCAACCACACGAAGTCGGGCGGCGAATCGACGAGCACATTCCGCTCGGCGCCCAGAAAGGCATCGCGCAGCGCTCCACGAGCACGTGGCTGCACAATCCCCATTCTCCAAGCAGCCCAGGGCGCGAGTGCTACGGCGCCATAGAGATTTTCCGGGCTCACCTCGCTCGAGTGGCTCGTGCTGCTCGGCGGCAACGTCCAATCCCAACCTCCATCGTCAGGATCGGCGTCGACCAGTCCGTTCCGCGCGCTATCGCCCAGAATGTCCGCCGAAAGATCACAGAGCCGCGACGCCGCGCGGGAAACACTTTGCCGTAGAGGGAGCGAAGCCCGCGTCACAGGTCCGACGCGCAGAACTTCCAAAGACTGCGTCGACGCTGGCGGCGCTTCTGGGTCGACTCCCCCGCAGGCCTCCGACAGAAGGCAGACGACCGTGAACGACCAGGTGGTGTACCGCATCTCTCATCCTCCTCGTGGGCCGCACAATGCCGGCGCTATGACTAGGTGTCCGTTTCCGACAGCCGACGTCAGCCGCGCGTCGGGTGGAGCAGGGACACCAAGCCCGATCAGCTTAGTGGCCGGCGGACGAGCTGACCAGTGACAGGTTCGTCACTCTTCGCCCCCGACCGAAGGACACGGAAGGCCACCTCTAGTCGACCTTCATCCACATCGCACTCTGCTCACCTGAATAGACCAGGGTTTCGCTCTGCAGGAAGCGAAAGCTGTACTTCGCGACCAGCGTGCGCTCGCGGCGCCGGGACTGCGTCATCGTCGCGGTCAGGATTAGCGGTGGCCCAATGCTGGCGAGCGCGTGGAATCGCGCGTGATGAATGTGCCCGCCATAGCCAATCCAGCCCTCCTTGTGTTTCAGACCGAGCACGTAGTAGGCGTGAACGAAGCCGAGCATTCCTGTCAGATGCACCAGCAGCCCACCAGAGACGTGCCGCGGGTGGCGCTCCGGATGCACGCGCTGCTCACGCGTGATGGGAAGGTCCTCGCTGGTGGGCACGCGGGCTTTCACGAAGTCGTTCAGCGCGTCAATCTCCAAGATTTCGTCGATCAGAAATCCCTGGGGAGCGTACGGGCAGTCGGCCACGAATTCCGGATCGAGAGGCATGGGAGGGAGCGAGCAGGATACACCGGGGGGGTGAACGGCCCATGTCGTCGCGTGATGATCGTCATGCAGAACGAGAAGCGCTAGGATGCACGCTCAATGCACTACATGTTCGGACGTGAGGAGACACTGACTTGCATCGTGGACGTCCCGCTCAAGGACAGCAAAGACCTGCCGCTTTGCCTCGGCTACAAAACAACCAGGGTCTCGGTGTTCGTCCCGATCTACCTGAAGGACGACGGCTATGTGCTCTCCCCGAAGAACAGCCTGAGTCAGTACTACCCCCTGCCGCGCGGAGCGGAGCTCGCCAGCTTGCAAGCGAGTGGCGCACTGCCGAGCCCGCTGCCGGCGTACCACATCTCGGCCGTCGAGTATGCGCTCGGATATTCGTTCTGGCTTGCGGTTGCGTTCGGCATCGCGTCGCTAATTCTGGAGCGCGCGATCAAGCGACGCCGGCAGCGCAGTCTGCACACGGATCTGCTGCCGAGCACGAGCCCTCCCGAGCTGCGCACGAAGACCGACCGCTGGTTGGCCGCGGAGGCCACGAAGCTGCTAAAGGAGGGAGAAGCCGTGCAACACCAAGCTTACGGCACGAATCAAGAGCTCAACGGCACGCTCAGCGCCGTGTCCGTGCGCGCGCTGTATGCCGTGCTGACCAATCAGCGGCTGCTGCTGATTCAGGCGCGGCTTGGCGCGTTTGGCCCCTTGCGCGAGAACCGCAGCGTCACTGAGTTCGCGCGCGCATCGATTCGCCTCGTCGCGCAGGACGAGCGACACCTGCGCTTTCATTTCGAGGATGGCAGCCACACGGACTTCTTTGCAGAGTGGAGCGAACGGCACCTGTCGAACCAAAAGCGATTTTTGAGCGATGTGCCGCGCTTGCTCGGCGAGCAGCGGCCGCTCGAGACGGAAGGCTTCGCGCCCGGTTGAAGGCCGTCCCCGTGAATCCCGGCTCACTCATTCGCGTAGGCGGCGCGGCCATTGCCGCAGTCGCCGTGATGTTCCTCTCTGCGCGCGCAGGGGCGTCGGCGAACGGCCTCGAACTCGACTATCGAGCGTCCCCGCCATGCCCGAATTTGCAAGCGTTTGCAGCGGAAGTCGAGGCCCGCCTGTCGCCGGCCGCGAAGGCAGAGGCCAGCCGATTCCGCTTCAAAATCGAAATTCAAAGCGCAGACGGCGGCTACCGCGGAGCGCTTTCCATGCTCGCGCCGGAACAAACGGGCGTCATCCGCGAGGTCACCAATGTCGACTGCAACGAACTCGGTGGAGCACTCGCGTTCATTGTGGCGCTGATCATGAACCCGCCTGACCCGGCCGACACCCCTGCCCAGGCGCCGTCCCAGAACGAGCCCGCAGCCCAGGCGGAGCCGGCCGTGCCGAACCCGACGCCAACGCTTGTTGCCCCGAAGCCCGCAGCCAATCGGCGTGCCCCGAGCGAGCCAGGGTTCCGCGAGGTCCAGCGCTGGTCGGGGCGACTGACGGGCGCCCTCGATCTCGCGACGGCGCGCGCTCCAAGCGTCTCACTCGATCCGCGCGTCGGCGCCGCGCTGCGCTACGAACCGCCTTCCGCCATCGGCACCGAAGCCGGGCTGTCCGCCGCCTTCGGAAGTAGCTCTCTGCTCCATGAAACCACGGGTGACGCCACGCTCCGCTGGCTGCTCTTGCGCGCGGAAGGCTGTGCGCTCGGCCACCCCAGGCGCCAGCTGCTGCTCAGCGGTTGCGCCGTCGCGGAAGTGGGACAACTCACGGCGCGCGGCGAGCGCTCGCCGAGCCACACCAGCCGCAGCGCGCTCTGGCTGGCGCCAGGGCTCGCCATGCGCCCAGCCTGGCAACCGCTCAGCGGCCTGGAAGTGTTCGCCGAAGCGTCGTTGTTCCTGCCTCTGGTTCGCCCCACGTTCTATTTTACCGGGCAGAACGGGCGCGAGACGGTCCACTCAGTGCCAAATCTGGGCGTTTCCTGGGGAATCGGCGCGAGCGTCCGATTTCGGTGATCGCGCGGCCGGGGTCGGCTCATTCTTGCTAGGTGACCTTCGAGCGCGTCGAGCTCTCGCCCCTGGTGGCCCCCCTCGATGACGCAACGCGCCTCGAGCGCGCGGCGGCGGCCGAGTTTCAATTCATCTGGCGCTCGTTGCGCCGCCTGGGGGTTAGGCCGGACGACGCCGTCGACGACGCCGCGCAGCGCGTCTTCGAAATCGCCGCCCGCAAACGCGGCCTCATTCGCGAAGGCTGTGAACGTGCGTTCTTTCTGAAGACGGCAATCTTCGTGGCAAAGGAGACGCGGCGCTCATTGCGTCGAGACCTTTCGCGCTTCGAGCCCGACTCGCTCGAGCAGGTGAGCGATCCAGGGCCGAGCCCAGAATGGTCTGCCGAAAGACAACGCTTCCGCGAACGGCTCGATGCCCTGCTCGACCGCCTGCCCTTCGAATTCCGCGTGGTGTTCGTCCTGTTCGAGCTCGAGGAGCTCTCCACGCTCGAGATAGCCGCGCTGCTCGGGCTGCCTACGGGAACGGTCGCCTCGCGGCTGCGACGCGCCCGCGAGCTCTACCAGGCAGAGGTTCAAGCCTTTTCCGACAAGAAGCGAGTGAACGGAGTGGACCGATGACGAAGCCCGATCCAGTGCGCCTCCGAGAGGGCGGCAGCGAGCTCGACCGCGCGCTGCTCAGCGTCGCCATGCACGATCGTGGCAGCGAGCGGGCGCGGCGGCGAGCGGTCGGCGCGCTGCTCGCGACGTTGTCGGCGACCAAAGCGGGAGCGGCCGCGGGCTTCGCACCGACCGCCTTGCTGGCCTTCAAATGGGCGTCGATCGGCGCCGCCGCGGGGCTCAGCAGCATGGTCGCGCTGCACGCCGTCACGCATGCTGCCCCCCGAGCAGAGGCCACGCTGGCGGCACCCCGACTGAAAGCCCCGTCGCGCCCCTCCGAACCACTCCGCGGTCGAGCCGCAACGCGCCGCGAAATCATCGAGGAGTCGGCCTCAGCGCAGGCGCCAAGCCCGGTGCCGGAGGCTGCCTTTCCAGATCTCGCTGCGAACTCGGCGACGGCAGGCGCAACGCTCGCTCCAAAGACGCCGCCAGCAGTAACGCCGGAGCGGTCGCGTCCCCTTTCGCCCCATCGCGAGCGCGCGCTCGCCCAGCCAACCGCGATGGCGCCAACGAGCAGAGCGGTCAGCCGCGAGACGGTCGCGCCTGCAGCGCGCCAGGCCAAAGCGCCAGCCGACGGAACCTCGCTAGCGAATGAGCTCGCGTTGCTAGACACCACGCGACGTGCGCTGGCAGCGCGCAACCCAGCTCGAGCGCTAGCGGCGCTCGCTGAACGGGAGCGCTTGTTCGGTGCCGGCGTGCTGGGGCCCGAAGCGGAGATTTTGCGCGTCGAAGCGCTGCTTCTCGCGGGAGACCGCGCGTCTGCCGAGCGCGTCGGTCGAGCATTTCTCGCACGACAGAGCGGCGGGCCACACAGCGCGCGCATGCGATCGTTACTTTCTTGGTAGAAGCGTGATCGCCGCGGGGCGCCAGGCTCATATCTGATCATGACAACTCGCTCCAAACGGCTCGGGGTGCTCGCGCCTCTGCTTGGCCTGCTCGCGTGCAGCAGGCCGACGCTCGAAATCGGCAATGCAGGCCAAGCGGGACATGGGCCCCAAGCGGGCAACGCGGGCCAGGCGAACCAGGGCGGAGCCGGCGCGCTGGCGAGCGGCGGAACAGGGAACCCCGCGGCAGGCTCCGGCGGCGTCGAGCCTAGCGCAAGCGGCGGAGCGAGCGGCGTCTCGTCGCTGAGTGGTCCGCTCTCGATCGCCATCGGGGACAGCAACGGCTGCGCGCTACGCGCTGGCCTGGTTTGGTGTTGGGGGAGTAACCACTACGGGGTGCTTGGCCAAACCCCGGACGCACTATCGAGCCCCGCCCCGGTGCAGATTGCGGGGCTCTCGCGCGTCGTCGAGATTCAGGCCGGAGGCTCTCACGTCTGCGCGCTCAGCGACGACGGCAAGGTCTACTGCTGGGGCTCCAATCAGCTCGGCGAGGTCGGAGCAACGAGCGCTTCCAAGATGACGTGTCGCGTCGTCGTCCTGGACGTTGGGCCCCGAGACGAGCCGTGTCAGCCCACTCCAACCGAAGTCCCGCTCGATGAAGCGGCGGTCGGACTCGCCCTCGGTAGCCAAACCAGCTGCGCGCTGCTCGCGAGTGGCAAGGTCACGTGCTGGGGCAGCGTCGAAGGTCTCAGCGACTGGTTCGCGAGCCTCAACGGCGTGACAAAGCTTCAGCTCGGCGTGGACGGCGCCTGCGCGGTGACGGCGACTGGCGTTGTCGCGTGCAGCAACGACGACGCCCTTGGCAGGCTGAACGGAGCCACGAATGCGTCGGACATCGCGCTATCACAAGCCTTCGACCACCACCTGGCTTGTCTGATCGACACGGCAGGTGGCGTCCGCTGTTGGGGCGACAACGAAAGCGGCCAGCGCGGCATCGGCAGTGACGCGCCGGAGACGCCAGAAAACGCCCAAACCAGAGCCATCGCGACAGGCGCCGTGAGTATGAGCCTGGGCCAAGGCACGGCCTGCGCCAGGCTCGAAGACGGCACGCTGCTCTGCTGGGGGAACAACGACGGCGGCGCCGTCGGTACGCCAGCCAACCTAAGCCCGCGCTGTGGCGCGTCGCACTGTGAGGTCACTCCGCGCCCGGTCGAGGGTTTACCGCCCGCGCGACAGCTCGCGAGCGGCGCCTTCGCGACGTGCATCGCCACGCTCGGCGCAGAGGTCTGGTGTTGGCCCACGCAGGGGCCATTCCCGATCGCCGGAAACGCTGGCCGCGTGCGCGGCCCGTGGGAAGACCTAGGCTCGAGCTGCGCACGAGCGGAGCGCGCTATCGATGAGCGGCTCGCAAATGCCTACGCGACGCTGAACAGCTATTGCCTCACCAAATACGACTGCGCCGAGATCCCGCTGCAGAGCGACTGCTACAGCGCGTGCTCGAGCGGCCCGATCACAAAGACCGACGCAGGGCTGATTCAGGCCGCGTTCGACGCGGCAAATGCAGCCTTGTGCCTTCCGAACGTCGCCTGTTCGGTGTCGAGGCCAAGCTGTCCCGCGCCGCAGGGAGAGCTCGACTGCCAGTCCAATCGCTGCGTTCGCTTCGACGCTGTCGCCACCGGCTGCAACAGCGCCTGCGAATGCCAAATCCCGCAGCCGTTCGCCGACTCGGTCGCCTGCGCCGGGGTCGATCTGGAATTCCAAGCGGCTTACCCATGCAGCGCCTGCGGGGGCGCAACCGTGCATTTCTTGCTCTATAATCGTGGGCAAAGCGACTTCCACGGGCTCGTCACGCTCGAAGCCAGCGCGCTCCCCGGCGAAACGCCGACCACGGTGCCGCCTCCCGTCTCCGCCATGCTCGACATTCCCGCGGGCAGTGGCGACGCCAGCCTGTCGATGGATTTCCATGACCAGCCAGGTGAGGTGCGGGTTCGACTGAGCGCGGCGGGCGATTGCGACGCGAGCGACGACGAGACCATCGCCGACATCGCCCAGTTCGGGAAATGCCCCTGAGCTCAAATAGCCGAATTTATTGCAGAATCCGGAACCCTCGCAACTCGCCTTAGCTTGGCGCGGCGGCTGGCCGTTGTCGGAAGGGTGCGGACCTCTCCTCGCGTGCTGCTCATCGATCCGGATAACGCCGGGCGGGGCGTGCTGGCGGAACGCTTGCGCCTGCAAGGCTTTCTCGTCAGCGAGGGTGCGGATGGCGCCGAAGGCGCGGTGTTGGCGCTCGAAGATCCGCCGTCGGCCGTGGTCGCCGACTTGTCCATGCCAAGCATCTCGGGCGTGCAGCTGTGTCGCCTGCTGCGGTCGGAGACCGGCACCTCGCGTGTGCCCGTCATTTTGAGGGGCGCGGCCGGCCGTCGCAATCACTTCTGGGCCGAGCAGGCCGGCGCATTTGCTTATGTGCTCAAAGGTCGCATGGGGGAGCTCGTGCGCGCGCTTCGACGCGCCATCGATCAAGTGCGACTGCCCGAAGAGAACTCGGACTTCTTCGTCCTGAACTCAACGCACGAACTCGACGTTCGAGAGCGCATTGCGACTCACCTCGACGCCGCGCTGTTCGAGTCCGTCATCGCGGCCGAAGTACGGCGCCTCGGCACCTCGGAGTCGTTCGATAGGCTCGTGGATTTGCTGTCGCAGTTCGTCTCTCAGGTGACCACCTATCGCTGGATGGCGGTGCTCCGCGCCAGCCCCGAGCGGCTCGGTGTCCATGTCAACCCGGGTGCCCGTGAGCTCGCCCTGAAGGAGGCGACACGCGCGCTCGAGTGCTCCGCCAAAATCCCAATCAACACCATCGAGGACGAGGACGCCGCGGACGACGACGAGGGGCCGGCCCCAGTCGTGGAGCGCATCTATTTCGGTGAAGACGCGATCGGCGTGCTGGCGCTCGCGCCGCGCGCCCCCGCACACATCAATGACCCCATCCTGGTGCGCACCATTGCCCAGGAGCTCGGCGGCGCACTCCGCATGGCGACGCTCGTCGAGCACTCGCGCTCGATGGCGACGACGGATCCGCTGACGGGGCTCTTGAATCGACGCGCATTCATGGAGCAAGGCTCGCGCGAGGTGCTGCGCTCGACGCGATACAACGACATGCTCTCCGTCATCTTGCTCGACGTCGACCACTTCAAGCAGGTCAACGATCAGCGCGGCCACGCTGGCGGCGACGCGGTGCTGACAGCGCTGGCTCAGCTGCTTTCGGCGAGCGTGCGCGCATGCGACGTCGTCGCGCGCTGGGGCGGAGAGGAATTCGTGATCGCGCTGCCGTCGACGCCGATCGAAGGCGCCATCGAGGTGGCAGAGCGGCTGCGTCGCCAAGTCGCCGCGCTGAAGGTACTCGATCCTGCGGGCGAGCTCGTGCCCGTCACGGCAAGCTTCGGCGTCGCCGCGCTCACTGCACCAGAATCGTTGGAAGCGCTGATCGATCGCGCAGACCGCGCCATGTACAGCGCGAAGAGCGCCGGTCGAAATTGTGTGCAGCCGCCACTCGAAATCCCGCCGACCGAGAGCCCGCCACTCGAGAGCCGGCCGCCTGCCCCGCGCAGCGTGTCGCCCCCCGGGCCGCCGTCGTAACTCTCTTCGGCTCGAAGCGCGCGCCGACCGTCACTCCGCGAGGCGCTGAATTCGGACCCGGTTTCGATACACACCCGGGGCATGCGCGACCGAATCCCAGCCGCGACCAATCCCAGTCCCGGCCAGGGTCAAGGCCAGGTGCGCGGTCGAGCTCGGGCGCTCGTCGCCCAAGCCGAATTCGACGGCATTTTCTGCGACGCCACAGCCCGCGGTCGGCGAAAGCTGCGTGGAGAGTTGGCTCGACCAGTCGTCGAAGTCGATGATGGCGAGTGGCTGATGCGGTACCGTCGTGAGTTCGTAAAGGACGACGGAGAGCGGCTGGCCTCGCGCTAGCTTGCCCTCACACAACGTCGTAAACGGGCCCTTCTCCGCATCGCTCGCCTGCACGACGCGGAACACGTCGTAGCGGTCGAGGTAGGCGAAGCGAGCGGGAGCGCCGCTCGGGTAATCCGCGTGCGTCAGCGCAATCACTTGCGCCGGGCACGGCGAAAACCCAACACCGAGCGCGCGATGGCCGTCGATGAGCAGCCAGCTGAAGGAATTGAGATGCGAGTAAACGCGCGCGTCCAGCCTGGTCCAAGCCTCGAGGAAGACCCTGCTTCCGTCTAGCGGAGCGACAGGGAAAGCGCTCGGCCCGGCGCGTGAAACCCCGCGAGCGTTCGGGTCGACTCGCACGGCAGCTCCCGCCGGAAGCGTCCTCAGCAACAGGGACCCGCTCGCTCCCTCGGGAGAGCGCGCCGCCTCTACCGTGCTCGGCGCGGGAACGGGCGCCTCGCGAGCAAAGGAAGTCCAGAAGCCATCCGGTGAGCGACTGTAAAACTCGAGAAGCGGCCGCAGTCTGAGCTTGATCGAGCCAAAATCCACGCGGAGCTCGAGCTCTGCCGGATCGACGCTGACGCCCGACGCGAGCTCGAGCGGCGCCGTGAGCGGCGCAAACGCCACGGGCGGCGTGGGCGGAAGCTCCCTTGCTGCCGGACGCGTTGCCGGCGGCGATGCGCGCTCGCAAAGCGGCAACACCGCGCCCAAGAACAAACCGAGCGCGCCGCCACGCAACAGCGCCGGGCTGCGTGCGCCGAACAGCCAAACCTGCGCGCCGAACGCGCAAGCGAGGAACAGCGCTGCGATCAACGCCGAGCGGGCGACGCTGCCGCCGGTCTCGGGAAAATTGATGGCCACCGACAGCGAAAGCGCGAGCCAACACGCGGGATAGATGATGAGCCAGCCAGCGGCTCGCTGGGTTCGAAAGACCAGCACCAGCAGAGACCCGAGCGAACCGCAGAGCACGAGCGGCGGCAGCAGCTGATTGACGACGAAGCGCTGGTGAAACACAGGAAAGCCCTGCGGCAATAGCCGCCAGGCAATGCCCGCGAGCACCGCGTGGCAAACCAAGATCGCCGCCTGAAACAGGAGGCAACCGACGCGCAGGAAGCGGCTCGCGGTCAAAGGCGGCGTCGTGCGCAAGGGAGCCCGAAGTAGAGCAGCCGGAGCGCCCGCGGTCGAGCGCGAGGGTACGCGAATGTCGTTTCGGACCGGTGTCCCAGGGTCGGCGCCGGTTTCCTGAGTAGACACGCGCCAATCTCCACACGCGATTTCCGAAGCAGCCGCCAGATCGGCGCTGTATCCAATCGATATCCTCGACAGCTTCGTCGGATCGCTCGAAACCTCCCGACAAGAAGGTCGCATCGCGATCGGCAACGCATGTCCCCCGCGTTTCGAGCGAGGGGAGCGCCGCATACAACGGGCGACGCCGCGTCTTCAAAGCGAGCTTGTCTGCCGATTGTCTGATCCCTGTCAGTGCCCGGCGACGCGTGCTCAGGCGCTGGCATGCCGCGTGCTACCTTGCCGACTCGAGCGATAGGCGTCGCTCACTCTCGGTCTCGAGCACCGAGAATCAGGGATTGCCGAGCTACGGAGGACAGTCGCGATGAGCGCCACCCCCGCCATACCTATCAATGATTCGCCCGACTTCATCGCATTTCTGCAAGCACGCCTGGACGTGCGCGCAGAGGTGGCTCTGGCCGCCCTCGGCGAATGGCTCACGCACTACGCGCCTACCGAACGGCGACGCATTCGAGTCCTCGAGCGCCCGGCAAGCGGCGACGTGTTAGCCGGGCAAGCACCCGCGCCCACCTGAGCGCCCAACGCACTGGCGGCGCGCTACCTTGTGCGGAGCGC
>JAEUAF010000143.1 GCA_019695485.1 Sorangium sp. | reverse complement strand
GCCGTCGTCCCGCGCGGCTTGTGCCATCTCGTCGGCGAAGAGCATGAAGCGGGGGCAAGCGAAGGTCGCGTCCGCGAATGGTTTGGATGCGCTACTTTCTTGGCAAGCGTTGATCGACGAGCACTTGCCGCCGCACGCGCTCGTGGCCACGCCTGGCGTGCAGTTCGGTACCGAGAATTGGTTATCGCATTGCCGCGGGGGATTGAGGGCATAAGTGATGGGCGCGCCTGCGGCTCCAGCGCTGGCGGCCCCTGCGGCACCGGCAGCGGGTGCACCGCCGTTAGCGCTCGCACCGCCGACGCCGCTTGTCCCGCCTTGGCTCTGTTCGCCCGCGGCGCCGGGACTGCCGGCGACGGCCGAGCCGCCTGTGCTGATGGGCGCGCCTGCCGCGCCGGCAGAAGGCGCTCCACCCTTATTCATTGCGCCTGCGTTCGACGCGGTGCCGCCTGACGCGGGTGCGCCGCCCTCGGTGCTGCCTGCCCCGCCCGAATTCGCACCGCTCGAGCTCACGTCCGGTGTTGGGCCGCCACTGCTGCATGCACTTGCGGTAAGCGACCAGGCGCCGAGCAGGAGTGCTCGAAATAGAATTCGCATCGGGTCCACAGCCATCATGCGCGTTTGTTGAGACGTCGCCACATGCTCGGCGTCAGTTCCTGGTCGGTGGCATGAGGTTCGGCAGGTGTGGAAAGCGTCCACGGATCGGTCTTCGCGAGAAGCGCTTTCGTTCAGAAGGAAAATCGCACCGATATGCCTTCCGACAGGACGTGCAAGCTCGTGTGTGCGACCCAGAAGAACGAGTAGGTTGCGCCGAAGCGCAGCATGAAGATTCGCGAAGGCGCAAAGAGCACGCCTCCCAGCAGCTCAGGCGCGGCACCCATGCGCACGAACGATTGCGAGATGCCGGCGGGTGATGCCTCCAAACCGAGCAAGCCGCGCCCGAACTGAAACGCACCGAGCGCGAACGCGCCGCCGAGGTAAGGGATCCAATGCGCGCCCTCCCGTGAACGAAAGCGATACACCAGTCCTGGCGTCAGCGTGACGGCGACGAACGAGTTTGCCTGCTCAGCGCTGCTCGACCCAGAACCGAGTGCGAGCTGGATTTCCAGCGGAGTGCGCAGGGCCCAGTGAGTTCCTAGATCTATCTCCGGACCGAGGCCGAGTAGCAGCCCGTTCGCCGAGCCTCCGCTGCCGAACGCTTGCAGGGTGCCAAGCTCGAGCAGATCGAGATTGATGCCAGCGCCGAAGATGCCGGAGCGCCGAAGCGCGGGTGGAGCAGCGTTGCGGGAAGGCGCCCCTTGGGTCGTCGCCGTCAGTAAGGGCGGCGCTGCGGCTGGCGGCGCTGCGGCGGGCGCGGGGATTGGTGCTGGCGCTGGGGCCGGAGGAAGCGCTTCCGGAGTGCTGGGTAAAGCCGTGGAATCCGAGGATTGTGGCGGGGCTGGCTCGGGGGCAGTCTCGACGGCTGGAACCGGCGCGACTTCGGCGAGCAGAAGCAAGGCGATGCAAAGCGGCGTCATGCGGCCTCCTGGGCGCGTTCCGGACGGCCAAGCGCGAGCACCGGTGCGAGCGAGGTCTGCTGACTTTCCGGCTCTGGTCGGGGGTGCTTTTGGGTGAGCGCCAAGCCGAGTAGTGCCGCACCTTCGAGCCCGACATGGAAGTACGTGAGCGCGAAGTACACCTCGCGCGCGGCGCCACCCCCGAACAGCAGCAGGATGCCCCCACCCGCACAGAGCCATAACAGTGGAGTCGCCAGCCTGCCGAAGTCTAGGCGCAGATCTGCGAGCTGTCGTCGAAACGGTTTGGGGACGCGCGTCGCGCGGTCGAGTTCCGGCATCAGGCGGAGCCAAATCGCGAAATGCAGCGATTGACCAAACGCGTACAGGAACAAGGCGCGATGAAACATGGCACCGGTCGCGTTCGGCCAAGCAGAGGCGCCCGCTTCTGCCAGAATCGAGGCAGCTGAGTGTCGCGGAGCGAACAGCGTCGAGGCCATCCAAGAGTCGAGCGCACCGGCTCCTCCCGCCAGCAGGAGCGCGACCGCGCCGCCGGCGAATAGCCACGCGGGGAGCCTGCGTCGGCGCGCACACACCACGAAATAGGCAATCGCGCCGAGTCCGTGGAGATGCGAAAACACCAGCACTGCGAGCGTTGGCCACGCGAGCGCAGGCCATGCGGCGAGTACCAACAATGACACCCACGCGATTCGCCGAGCGCGAGCGGCAGGCGACGCTACGACCTCGGCTGCCAACGACAGCGTGAAGAGCGCTACGAAGGCTCGCAAAGCAGTGTCGCCGAGCCCGCAGAGTTGCGCGGCGCCGACGAACACGCCCGCAAGCGCGGCGCCAAGCGTCAGCGTTGACAGCTCGCGACGCACGGCGGTCGCCCGTATTCCAGCGATTACGTGCGGCACACCGAACAGGGCAGCCCCCAACCACAACGAAATCAGCGGCGCGCGCAAGGCAAGCAATGCAGCAAACCCCAGCGCGCTCGCCTGCAGCGCGAGCAGGCGTGGGCCGGGGCTGAGAAAAACTGCGCGCAGCGGCGGCAGCCTGCACGCGATCCGCAGCACAGTTCGGCGCCCGCCGTCCAGGGCTTCTACCCACGCGGAGTCTGGGTTCACGACGTGGCTCACGGCTTCCTCCTTGGCGGGATGTGCGGTTGCCGAGAGCGCCGTCGCCTGCAGATTGTGAGCCCGAACGACAATGCGGCGCCTATGGCTGCCGCGCTGCCGCGCTCCTTTTGCTGACGACCGAGCGCGCAATCACACCCGAAGAGCGTCGCATGTTCGGCGCAGACCTTGCGCGTCGTGACCACGGGAATTCCAGTGACCTCGGCGGTACCGGCGGCACCGGCGGCACCGGCTTGGCCGCCTTCCGCGGGTGTAGCCGTCACCGAAACAACGACCTCTTCCCAGCGCAGACAATCGGCGTCTGTGTCCGCACCGTCCGCGCCGTCCGCACCGCTCAGGTGATGGTGAGAAGTGTTTGCCTGCGCTCTCATCGGCTGGCAGAGGAGTGCGTAGGCGAGCAAGACCCGCCACAGCCCGCGCGGACGTAAGCGTGGCCCCGGACCCGGCAATTTGAACATCCGAGTGATGCTACCTCAGAGGCCGACGGCTTTCTGCCGCAACTAATCGACTTTGAAATGTCGCCCAATATTCTGCACGGGAGGCCACGTCAGCCGAACGGCAATCCGTGGGAGGCAGCGATCCCTGCAGCGGCACGCCTGAACAGCCAGCGAGGGGCACGGCGCTGTCTGGGCATGGAGTTCGCGAGCGCCGGCGACCTTCTCCTAAATCAAGCGCGGGGTGGCGCGCTGCATGCCGCCCGCGCGAGGTGACCGAGCGCACCCGCCACGGTGGTTGCCATCACACAGAGCGGCTCGCCTTCTGCGCGCTCGAGAATCAGATAGTCGCGCGATACGACGTCGTAGCCGGCGAGGTGGCGGACGTGTGAGAGCGCTCCTCCGTGAGGAAGCGCGATCGAGCCTACTCGCCGCACAGGCTCCGCCGGGTCGACCGGCGCCCCGTAGCGGGTCATCACCGCTTCTAGCGCCCCTGCGGGAAGCGTAAACCTAGTTCCGTCATCGATCAGGCTGAGTTCGTCCGCCTCGACCGCGAGGAAGATGGGCGCTAGCTCACCCGTGGCGGTCGTGTATTCGTGGATTTGAAGGCGTCGCACGTTGTGACGCATATACCCGGCAAGGCCAGGCGCGGTACGGAATTTTGGAGCGCCTCAGTGAGCGTCGCTCGCCTCAATCGTCCTCGGCATGCGGCTGTAGCTGAAATAGGAGTAACTGACGGCCAGCAGCATGCCGGGTAACCACCACGCGAACATCGCCGCGAGCGTGGCCTCGGGTGCGGCTGCCGTGTGCAGACTGAGATGCCGACTCGGGATCCGAGCCGAGAGCGCATTGGGGAAGATCGCGAATGCCGCGGCCAGCACCTGAGCCAGGATATGCGTGCTCGAGCCGAGGAACGCGGCGAGCGGTCGCTTGCCGATGTTCGCTCGTGCCACGAAAAGCCCGAGCGCGGAGGCGAGCGGGAACGATAACCCGAGCGGATAGCGCTTCAGGTTTGCGCTGAGTTGGGGCTGCACCGCAAAGGTGGCGAGCGCCGTGAGCGCGGCGAGCGCCACGCACGGCCAGAACGCGGTGCGCGCACCGCGGTCGGCGCGCTCGGCGAGCGGGGCCGCCGACTTTAGCGCGAGCCACAAGGCCCCGTGTAGACTGAGCGAGATCACCGCCGTGCTCGCTACCAGCAGCGTGTACCAATCGAGGATGCCGGTCTCGGTCCCGACGCGGAAGTCAGTCCACAGCGGCTCGAAGAAATTGCCATCCTCGCCCAATGGCACGCCCCGCACCAGGTTTCCGAGCGCCGCACCAAACACGATCGAAAGCAGCAAGCTCGCAGCGCTGAAAGCCACGTCCCAGAACGCTTGCCACATGGCATCGTTTAGTTGGTGTCGGAGCTCGATGCCGAGCGCGCGAAACAGCAGCAGCCACAGCGTGAGCGTGAGCGGCAGGTAGAATCCCGAAAAGGTGATCGCGTACAACGCGGGAAACGCTGCAAATAGGCTGCCACCCGCCGCGATCAACCAGACCTCGTTCCCGTCCCACACTGGGCCGATGGCTGAAAGAATGCTGGCGCGTTCACCGGGGGAGCGTGCGATCACAAAGTGCAGAATGCCCGCGCCAAAGTCGAAGCCATCGAGCACGATGTAGACTCCGAGCATGGTCGCGAGTAGCCAAAACCAAAGCTCGGCCATCAGGCAGTTGCCTCCGTCGCGGGCTGGCCGGAGGGGAGCCCCGCCGAGGGCCCCTCACTCACGATGCGCGTGATCAGGAAGAAGAAGAGCAGCGATAGCAGCGCATAGAGCCCCATGAAGCCAAGCAAAGAGAAGAGCGCGGTGCCTGCCGAGATGTGCGGGGATGAAGCGTCGCGCGTCAACATCACCTGGTACACGATCCACGGTTGACGACCGAGCTCGGCCGTTAGCCAGCCTGCGGTATTGGCCACGAACGGGAACGGGACCAACATCATCAACGCCCAGAGCATGCCGCGCGTGCGCAGCAATCGGCCGCGCCAGAGCAAGAAGCTCGCGAGCAGGTACGCAGCAATGAACAAGGTCCCGAGCCCCGCCATCACGTGGTACGCATAGTAGAGGAGCGGCACGTTATCAGGCCAGCTCGCGCGCGGGTATTCGACGAGCCCGCGGATTTCCGCGTCCCAGCGCTGGTGCGTTAGGAAACTGAGCATTTTCGGGAGGCGAATCGGGTTATCGAGCGTCAGCGTGGCCATCTCCGGCTGTCCGATCAGCGCAAGCGCCGCGCCGCGCTCGGTGTGGAAGTGCCCCTCCATGGCCGCAAAGGTGACGGGCTGATCACTGAGCACGAGCTTGGCTTGCGCATCACCGCTCGGGAACGCCGCCAAGAGTGCGGCAAGCGTGCCGGCAACGACGCCCACCTTCAGGAACTTGGAGGCCACGGGGAGATGTTCGCCGCGCAGAATATAAAAGGCCGCCGTGCCGCTCATCACCAGCGATGCGGTGACGAGCGATCCGAGCATGGTGTGCGTAAATTGCACCCATGCCCAGCGATTGAGCAAGAGTGCCGACAGCGACTCGAGCTCGAGCCTGCCGTCCGCGAGGGCGCGATAGCCGACTGGGTGCTGCATGAAGGCGTTGCCGCAAATCACGAAGAACCCGCTCAGCCAGGTGCCAAGCCACAGCAGCAGCGCGGCGACCCAATGTCCGCGCGCGCCGAGTCGCCTTTCTCCAAACAGCAGCAAGTACAAGAACGATGACTCGAGGAAGAACGCGAACACACCCTCCAATGCCAGCGCCTGACCCACGATGGTCCCGGTAGCGCTCGAGAACCTCGACCAGTTGCTGCCGAACTGAAACTCCATCGGAATTCCAGTGACCACCCCCATCACGAAGGAAACGCCGAGAATCTTCGACCAGAAGCGAACGGCGTGCGCATAGTCCTCGCCCTTCCCCAGCAAGGCGAGGCTCTTCATTACGACGATGAGCAGCGCCAAGCCCATCGTCAGCTGCGGAAACAAATAATGGTAAGTGATCGTGAACGCGAACTGCAAGCGATGCAGGGTGAGCGCTTCCATTCGGATCAGGGTCTCCGCCAGAGAGACCCTTCGAGCCGAACCAGGCTCCTGTCAAGCGGGAGCTCGACTCAAGCGCCGACCGGGTCGTAGTTGAGGTTCGGGCCGAGCCAACGCTCCACCTCGGCGACCGTCATGCCCTTCCGCTCGTGGTAGTCCTGAACTTGATCGCGTCCGATCTTGCCGAGGCTAAAGTAGCGAGCTTCCGGGTGAGCGAAATAGAGGCCGCTCACGCTGGAGCCTGGCCACATCGCGAATGATTCGGTGATGCGCATGCCGGTGTTCTTCTCGACGTCGAGCAGCGTCCAGAGCGGGCCCTTCTCTGTGTGGTCTGGGCAGGCTGGGTAGCCTGCGGCGGGGCGAATTCCCCGGTACTTCTCGTGGATGAGCTCGTCGTTGCTGAAGTTCTCGGCGCGGCCGTAGCCCCATTCGTTGCGTACGCGCTTGTGCAAACACTCGGCAAACGCCTCAGCCAGGCGGTCGGCCAGCGCTTCCGCCATGATCGCGTTGTAATCATCGTGCTCGGCTTTGAACTTTTGACAGAGCTCTTGCAGGCCGATGCCGCTGGTCACGGCGAAGGCGCCGATGTGGTCCTCGAGCTTCGTCTCCTTCGGCGCGATGAAGTCGGACAACGAACGGCACGGGTCGTTCGCATCTTTCTGCGCTTGCTGACGGAGGAAGTGAAAGCGATTGAGCACGCTCGAACGCGTCGCATCCGTGTAGAGCTCGACATCGTCGCCGACCGCGTTGGCGGGAAAGAATGCGTACACACCGCGGGCCGTGATCAGTTTGTTCTCGATGATCTTGTCGAGTAGCGCGTTCGCGTCCGCAAAGATTTGGCGCGCCTGTTCGCCGTATTTCTCGTGCTCCAGGATGCGCGGATAGACGCCCTTCAATTCCCACGTGTGGAAAAATGGAGTCCAGTCGATGAACGGGCGCAGCGTCGACAGCGGGAAATCGTCCAGCACGCGGACGCCCGTGAACTCTGGGGTGGGCACATCTTCCGGCCGCCAGCTGATCGGCGTGCGATGTTCGCGGGCGACCTCGAGGGAGGCCAGCTTTTGCTGCGGGGCGGCGTGCAACTTCCGCAACTTCTCGTACTCGCTCCGATGCTGGGCCACGAAGGCCGCCTTGCCGTCTTCGCTCAAGAGACTGGTCGTGACCGGCACCGCGCGACTGGCGTCGAGGACGTGCACCACCGGCTCGCTATAGTGTGGGGCGATTTTGACCGCTGTGTGAGCCTTGCTGGTGGTGGCGCCGCCGATCAACAGCGGCAACTTGAAGCCTTGCCGCTCCATCTCGCGCGCCACGTGTGTCATCTCGTCGAGTGAAGGCGTGATGAGTCCGCTCAGGCCGATCAAGTCTGCTTTTTCCGCCTTGGCGCGCTCCAAGATCTTTTCGCAGGGGACCATCACTCCCATGTCGATGACTTCGTAGTTGTTGCAAGCGAGCACGACGCCGACGATGTTCTTGCCGATGTCGTGGACGTCGCCTTTCACGGTGGCTAGCACGATCTTGCCCGCGTTCTTGCGGCCGTCGCCGGT
>JAEUAF010000030.1 GCA_019695485.1 Sorangium sp. | reverse complement strand
CACCGCCGCCGACGCCGTTGTCCTGTCCGAACAGTGTCAGAGCGGAGCCGTCGCCCAACGTGATGGTGGTTGGGTAGAAGCGCCCGGTCTGGGTTTCGGTGGCGTGCGACCAGGCATTCGTGGTCGGATTGAAGAGAAACGCGCGGCGCTCGGTGTCGAGAGTGAGCGGGGGAGCGGGGTTGTTGCGGAAGCCGCCGTGGGCGAGGATGGTCCCCGCCGCGTCGTTCAGTCGCGCGTGAGCGCCCGACCAAATGTTTTCGTCGGCGGACAACGCTTGCGGTTGCGGGGCGGGCTGAGTGAAAAGGCCTGTGCTCTGATCCCAGAGCCTCGATTGATCGGCGCGCGGGCCATACCCCCAGAAGAGCACGCGCGACGAGTTCGCGAGTAGCACCGCGTGCATCATCGTAATCTCCGGGAGATTCGGGAGTTCCTCCCATTTTCCACCGATGGAGTTCTGACAACGGTCCATATCGAGGGCGGGGCAGTCGTTGCCGCCGGGGTCGAGCGGGAGGCCGCTGGTCGCTCGTAGATGGAGTGCCTCCGCCTTGGTGAGGTACACTGTTTGGGTGGCACGCACGAGCCCGGCGAGGCCCTGCATCATGTGCATTTCGACGTGACAGTGAAACAGGAAGTCGCCGCGTAGGTGGTAAGCATGCGCGCCTTGTCGGTGCGTGCCCTCGTGTTGGTGCTTCTCGATTTCGGGCGGAAGCAGCAACACCGGCGGCGCCGTCGTTTCGAAGGTGAATGACTCAGCGGGGCCAATGCTGCGGATATCGATGGCCTCTCCCGCGACTTTCCAGCGTTGCGCATGCGTGTGAAAGTTGTGCCACCCCATCGAGAGATCGAGATTGAACACGTACCAGCGGATCTTTTGCCCTGTGGTCGTCACGATCGTGGGCGTGTTTCCCACGAAGGAGCGCCCGTTCAAGCAGTACGAAGGCAGGCTGTCTCCGCCCTGTTCCACCACGCTGTGCAAGCTCGGGCCGCCGTTGGTCCAAACCACGTGGCCGCCCACGCCAACAGTGACGTTCGCGGGTACGAATTGAAAGTCCACGATGCTGACGCTGACGCTGCTCGGACCGCCCGACACCACCGTGACCTCGCCGGACATGCTGGCGCCGTGGATGCCGCAGATGTACCTGTAAGTGGCGGGGAAACTGAACGCGGGAGAGTTGAACGTGGCGCCGGTGCCTAGCGGTGCGCTTTGAAACACCGGGGCCGCGCGCGCGCCGCTCATCTGGTGGAGAAAGATCGGGACGTGCAGCGTGTGAGGCGGCTTCGGAAACAAGTACTCTTGCGGCGCGTGGGCAAGCTCATCGAGCAGCGCCGCGTACGGCACCAGCTCTTCCGGCAAGTCACTGAAGTCCATGACGTGACCGGGGCGCATCGGATTGCCGGGAGTTCCAGCGCCGCCCATGCCGGGCATGCCAGCGCCACCCATGCCGGGCATGCCAGCGCCGGCCGCGGTGGCCGCGAGCTTCGCCTTTTGGTTTGGCATCGGCATGGGATTGCCAGGTTTGGGCTCCTTCACGCCTTTCAGATACGTCTCCAGCGCCGAGTGCAACCCCGCGGGTAGCGGGAAACAGGGCAGCTGTTCGCGTTCGTGAATCGGCAACACGATGATGCCGCCGAACAAGCCGCGGTTTACGTTGGCGCCGATGTCGCGGTAATGGTCGTGAAACGGCCACGCGCCGAGCATGTCGTCGGTGACATCGAACGTGTACGTCCAAGATTGCCCAGGGCAAATCTCGTCGGATCGCCGCCCGTCGCTGCTCTGGGTTCCGAACGGCCAGGAGCCGTCCGAGTCGATCCCATAGCGTAACCCGTGCACGTGAAAGCTGTGGTCCCGGATGTCCGCATTCTTCACGTGGATGCGCAGCCGCTCTCCGGGGTGCGTGTAGATGACGGTGCCTGGAACCCGATGATTGAAGGGGGGCTCATTGATATCGGAAAGCACGATCTTGTCGGGCTTCGGCATCAAATAGCCGGCGTCCAAGTATTCCCGGTAGATTAGCGCGGTCAGCCGACGCGCCCCGACTTCATCCGCGGGGATAGTGCCGTCCTCGTGCCCCGGATTTCGCGCGCAATCGCGCTGATACTGAATTGGGGGCGAGACGTGGGGTGTCGGCGCAACCGGACAGTAGTCGGGCAGGGTTTCGATCTTCAAATAGATATCGCGGATGCTCATGACCCCTCACTTCTTGGCGAAGAGCGAATACCTTGCCCGTGTGTCTTCTCTTTCGGAATAGTCATTGCGTTTGGCCGCCAAAGCCGCCGACAGGCAAGGGCCTTTGACTCCAAGTCTCGTGGCAACGGCGATGTGCCATGTCGCTGTGAGCGTTTGGCGCGCACCGGTGCTGCGAAGCGGCGCGCCGCACGCCGCGGCCGCTGGCTCGAGGAGGCTCAGCCGTCATGAGTCGGGGCTCTGCGCCGCGAGTGGCCCTGCACGCTCCCGTCGGCTCGAAGGCCGCCGTCGGAGGCCACTGCCACCGCCCGCGAAGTGCGAGTGTGCCGCTGCGGAGCACTCGCGATCTTTACGCGCACATCGACTTGCGACCGCTGGCGCTTGGAACAGGCGTCGGTCGGCTACGCTCTGTGTGCGTCGCTAAGCTCGGTGTGAGCCCGTTAGTTATCCAGCGTCGTGCTCGATGCGCAGCGAACGATCTCCCCGTCGTTCAGCGCCTCGTTATGGCGGAGTCCAGCCGCCGCTGTCGCGCTGCATGTGTTTTCGCATAACGCGAGTCGCGCTTCGGAAAAGCTCGTGCAGCGAGCCGGAATCGCGCTCGATACGCCGCCGACATCGGTGACGAAGATGTCGTTTCTGTGACGTGTCGCGCCAAAGTTGCGGCGCAGCTTCGAGAAAGCCAGAGCCGCACAAGAGCCGAAATTTGCGACCTTTCGCCGGCCGGAAACAGACCTTTCGCGCCGCGGTCGACCCGGCGACGAACAACAACGTCGGCTCGAACGCTCATAACCGACAGTGCCGTCGCGTGCCGCATCTCCGATGCGTTTCGGGAGCGTCCGTATGCCGCTTTTCGCCACGCCGGGTCGCGGCGTGCCCGGCTGGTACGCAAGTTGCGATGTAGGCGAGCAGTCCGATATCCACTCATCCAATAAGAAATAGACGATGAACATTCGAAAAGCCTCGCATTGCTTCGCGCTCAAGAGTGCAGTCCTTTGCTTCCTCCAAGCCACCAATGCTTACGCCCAAGACGCCGAGCCGGCGCCCAGTGCGGCCCCCGTGGCGGCCGATAGCGCGGCGCCGAGTGCAGCGGAACCGCC
>JAEUAF010000890.1 GCA_019695485.1 Sorangium sp. | reverse complement strand
CACGATCGTGGCGATGGTGATGAGCATCATCCCGATATTTGGGTCGATCATGAGCTCCGTGCCGGCGGTGTTGATCGGGCTGACTCAGGATTTTTGGACCGCGCTTTGGGTGCTCTTGTGGATCATTGGGATTCATCAGGTCGAGGCCAACCTGCTAAATCCGAAGATCATCGGTGTGGCCGCCAAGATTCACCCAGTGCTGGTGGTGTTTTCATTGCTGATCGGTGAGCATTTCTTCGGGTTATGGGGCGCCTTGTTGGCGGTGCCGACGCTCTCGATCGCGCAGAGCCTGTTCAATCATTTTCGCTTCGAGTCGATCCCCGACGCGCCCCCAGATAGCTTGTTGCCGCCGCCCCCAACCGGCCCTGGCCCAGCCCGCACTAGCTGAGCATGCGCTTCGCGGGGGGCGGTTCCAAGCTCGGGTAGGGGAAGTCCTGGCTCGGCTGGGCGGGCTCTACGTCGTGGAATCTGCGCAGATCGAGGGTCACTCGGGTGGGTGTGTCGGTCAGAATGTCGACATGCCGGGAGCCCCAAAGCACGTCGCTGTCTCGGTAGCGGTGGGATGAGTGCACTTGCTGCATCCAGGTGTCGTCGGTCCCAGTCACGGTGACCAAGAACTCGACCTCGTCGTCGGCAAGCGATGCGGGGCTGCTCCCGTAGAGCGGGCTGCTCTCGTCGATGACGTGAAGGACAGTCCATGACCGAGAGAGCGAGAGGATGCGTTCGCGGGTCAACTGCAGGTCGAGCATGCGATAGAAGACCTTGCCTTCCGTGGTGTGTTCGGTGCGCACCATCGCGACTCTCACCTGGGCTTCGACGATGCGGTTTGCGCGCAGGTTGCCGAGGCGAAAGCTCAGGGTGGGCTTGCCGTTCATGGGCGCGATCGTGGCGTGATGCGAGAACAGCAAGCGCGCTGTGGGCCGCGAGAATTTCGCGAAGACCAGGCCTGTCACCAGGGCCGTGAATACCAGGCTCAGCGTCGACTGCAGCACGACGAGCGCATTCGACGCATCGGACTCGGGGTAAATCGACCCATAGCCGATGGTACCCATGGTCTGGACGCTGAAGTAAAAGGCGTCGCGGAAGGATTGGGGCCGCGCGTGAGCGAGCCCTCCGGTCGCCAGATAGCCGAGCGCGAAGAGGGCATTGAGTGCGAAATAGCAGGCGCCGACCAGCAGTAACGTGCGTGTCCAGGAGAGGCGCATCAGCGCGTGATAGAAATCGCGAAGCGGAGGGCGCGGAGCGCCGAGGACCTCTACTTCGTAGTCCGGAGCCGGTTCGGTCTTTGGGGGGGCGGTCACGGCGCCGAGTTTTGACGGGTTCTCGGCTCGCCACAACTCCGGACCTCGGTTCCGAGCCCCAGCCAATCGGACGCAGCGTCTCAGCGAGAGGCGGAGCGGGTCGCTTGGCCCCCGCGGCGGCCAGCGGGCAATCACGGATTTTCTCGCGGAAAGCGCGCCATCCGAGGGCCCCCGGCATGTTGAGCGAGTCGCGCGGACGCGCTATAGCGAGCACGTGGCCAAAGAGACGCGCAAGCTACGACGAGCCCAGGAGCGAGAAGCGGGCGACAAGGACGAACGAGACCCGCTGAAACGCCCATTCGCGAACGCTGGCGCGATGCCCGACCCCCTCGGGCGTGAGCAGATGCGTGCGCTGCTGCTGCGTCTCGGTCTGCCGCTGCTGGCGATCTGGGTAGTCTGCAGCCTGGTCGCTGGGGTTGTTTACTCCGAGACTGTCAAAGTCGTCATGATCGCAATCCCGGCGCTCCTGACCGTTGCGGCGATTGGGCTGGTGGTGTGGGTGTTGCGCCAAGCCAAGAAGGCGCGCGGCGTCGCGAGCATCTTGCAGAAGGTCGAGACTTCAGAGGATCGCAAAGCCGCGATCTCGGAGCTCGAGGCGTCGTACAAAAAAGGCGATCCCGCCGCCGTGTTCGCGCGGGCACAGCTCGAACTGCAGGAAGACCCGCGGAAGGCGCTTGCTACCTTGGAGCAGATCGACCTGACCAAGGTGATGGCTCCGATCGCCGACGAAGCCCGCTCGCAGCGCGCCATGATCCACCTGATGCTGGGCGAAGTGAACTTGGCGCGGCAGCTGGTCGACGGTGTCGACCTTAGCCGACACCAAGACGCTCGCTCGCGCGCGATGATGGCGGCTGTCTGCTCCGAAGCCTGGGCGCGCAGTGGTTCCGCCAAGAAATCATTGGAAACGCTCGGGCTATTCGACCCGGAAGAATCGACCTTCGAACAGCTCCGCCCACAGCTTTATCGAGCCTGGGCCTTCGCCTACGCTCAAACCGGGGACAGCAAGGGCATGCGTCGCGTCTTGAAAAAGCTCGCCAACCAAGACGTACGACTGCTCGCGGGCTTCCTCGTCAAGCGCACCCATCCGCTGCTGCAGAAGGAAGCCAAGAAGCTGATCGAGCAGAGCGGCGTCGTGCCCCGCCGCATGACGATGCAGCGCAGCTAGAGCTCTGTCCCAGAAGTAGAGTGAGACGCACCACTAGGGGATCGTTCGGCCCGCGCTCAGGCCTGTAGCGTTGCGCGCGCGGTCGGCCGCAGTGCGACCTCCGGCAACAGCTCGGAATAGGAGGCGACCACCAGGTCGGGCAGGTCGACCTCCAGCAGCTTGCGCACGAAGCGTCGTATATCGGGTTGGGTCAGAAGCACGGGAGTGTTCTCGCTTGGATGTGCCTCGAGGACACGGCGCACTGCCTGGACTACATCGCGCCCCGCCGCTGGAGCCAGCGAAAGGAAGCTACCGGCTGCGGTGCGCTGAATGGCCGCTCGAATCGTCTCCTCGATCGGGTTGTCGAGCAGCACGACCGAAAGCTCGCGCCCGCCATGGGTGAGGCCGTGCGTGATCGCCCGCCGCAGCTGCGACCGCACGAACTCGGCCAAGGTTAGCGGGTCCTTCTCGGCGAGAGCGACCGCGGAGAGGGCTTCCAAGATGGCGCGCAAATCGCGCACGCTCACGCGCTCCTCGACCAGGCGACGCAGGATATCCGCGAGCAGCGCCACGCTGACCGGCTTTGGTACCACTTGGCGTACTGTGGCTGGCGCGAGCTGCTCGAGTTGGTCGAGCAAATTCTGGGTTTCGGCGATGCCCAGGAAGTCGGCCGCACGCTGCTTCAGCACCGGGAGCACCGCGCCGATCAGGTAAGCGGCCACTTGTGCATCGCCAATTTCAGTGGGGACTTCAACGACGCAGGCTGGGATTTCGTAAAGGTAGAGGAGCGCGCGCCGCAGCGGCAGCTCCCGATTTTCCGCGAGACGTCCGCGCGGCAGGGGTACTCCAAGATCGCGAAACAAGAGCTCGCGAATGGCGCTCATCGCCGAGCGCAATCCGGGGCGCCGGGTTTCAGTGCGGGGATCATCCTCTTCCAAGGCGATGAGGTCGGAGCTGACTTCGATGCCCCAGGCGACGACGACGGGCACGAAGCGCGGTTCGCTGCCAGCGCCGGCGCGCTGGATCGGCTCCGCCTGAGCCTTGACCGCTTCCTCGCGTATGATGCGGGTGCGAGCGCGCGAGGCGAGCAGCAGTAGGGCGCCGATCACCAGGAAAGGCAGCGCCGGCAGGCCCGGCACGATCGCGAGGAGCAGCACGAACGCGGACGAAACCCGGAGCGCGCGGGGTTGTCCGAGCAGCTGCCCGGCAAGCTCTTCACCGAGCGCTGCGTCGGGATCTTCGCTCGCCACTCGGGTCACGAGTACTCCCGCCGCCGTAGCCAGCACGAGCGAAGGAATTTGCGTGACGAGCCCATCGCCGATGGTGAGCAGCCCATAGCGACGCAGCGCTTGCGCCGGTTCGAGGCCGTGCTGCAAGACGCCGATCGCAAGCCCTCCGAATAGATTGACCAGCGTGATGAGGAGTGACGCGATGACGTCCCCCTTCACGAACTTCATGGCGCCGTCCATTGCGCCGTAAAATTGGCTCTCGCGGGCGAGCGTGCGGCGTCGGCGGCGTGCCTCGTTGCCGTCGATGCTGCCGGCACGGAGCTCGGCGTCGATCGCCATTTGCTTGCCCGGCAGAGCGTCGAGCGTGAAGCGCGCACCGACCTCTGCCACGCGCTCGCCGCCTTTGGCGATGACGACGAACTGGATGATGGTCAGGATCAGAAAAACGACTCCGCCGACCACGTAGTTGCCGCGCACCACGAACTCACCGAACGCGCGAATTACCTCGCCTGCATTGGCTTGCAACAAGATCAGCCGCGTCGACGAGACGTTCAGCGCCAGGCGGACCAGGGTCGTAAGCAGCAGCAGCGTGGGAAATGCTGCGATTTTGAGGCCGTCGGTAACGTACAGCGAGACCAGCAGCACCGTGACCGAGAACGCAAGATTGGACGCGAGCAGCAGGTCCAAGAGCTCGGTCGGCAGCGGCACCACCATCAGCGCGACGACCGAGACGGCCACCGCCGCCAACACCGCGTCAGCGAAGGCAAAGCGCGGCGTGCGTACCGTCAGCGCCAGCGGCTCTGTGGGTTTGGATACTTGCGCCATCGAGCGTTTCAGCTGGGGGAGGTGAACACGGAAAGCACGCCCGTGTAGAGCTGCAGCGTGGGTGCGCCCGCGTGCGGAGCGATTTCGAACGAGGAATGCATGCCGGCGAGCGGCAAATCGCCGAAGCGGGAGCGAATCACACGCGTGTCGACGTCTTGCGAGCCGTAGAGGGACGCGCCGCGTCCGGCGCAGCTCAGGTAGACGCCGAAGCGCGGCGCAGCGCCCGCGGTTTCTCGCGCTAGGCGACCGGTGACAGTTTCCAGGTCGGTGCGAGCGGCGGCGGCGTCGCGCACGGCGAACGCCATCAGCATTCCGGGGCGCACTTCTTCGGACACGACAATGCCTTGGCGCACCGGATCAATGCCCTGAATTCCGCGCAAGAGCAGCGGAGGCAGCTCCTCGTCGTCGCCTTCGGTAGCGTTCGCCGCGAGCGCAACGAACAGCAGAGGTTGGTCCTTCAGATGGCTCGCCGCCGCCGACAGCGCCTCCAGGGCGCGCTGCCCCTCGATCTCGAGCACCATCGGTCCGCGCGCCGCGGTAATGCGGGCGAGGGGTGTCAGGAGCCGACAGGCGGGGGACGCTCGGACCGTCGGTGGCGTGATCCCACGTAGCACCAGGGCTCCCGCACTCGTTCCCTGCGGCGCTTGACCCGGATTCAACAGCATTACGGGAGCCTCCCCGGAGGTGCCCGCGCCGACGAGCGTCGCGAAGCGCAAGCTCCGCAACGGGTCGAGCATGTGGGGCAGCACACCTCGCGGCCGCAGGAACACGAAGGCGCTCGCGGCCGGCTGCGCGTGAAGTGTCAGTGCTTCGGCGACACTCAGCCCGAGCTCCGGACCGCTCGCTTGAATCCCGACCGGTGTGACGCTTCCGCCTTCCCAAAGCACCGCGGCAAGCGCGGTTTCGCCCTCGACTTCGCCTTTTTCGGTCAGCACGCCGTGGCCCGCCGCGATCAGCGCGGGCAGCTGTCCGATGGCATCTTGCACACGCGCGGCGAGGCTTTCGATGCCGGTGGCGTATTCGCCGCTCACGAAGATCAACGCACCGCTGGGCTTCACCAGGCGTTTCGCCGCTTCGGCGAGCCCGCGTGTCGCGCGCGCAGGGCTCTCGCCGCGAGACGAAAAGCTGATTGCCGAGGCGCCCATGTGCGCGAACGATAAGCCCGAAATGGGCTCCCATGGAGCGGAAAGCTCGTCAGGACCGGCGGCCGCGAAGGGCAGCGTTGGTGCACGCCAATGTGGGATTGAAGTGGAGAGCTCGGCAGGGTCTGCCCTTCCCCAGGCCCGGGAAGTCTCCTATCCTCATGCGAAACATGTCGGTGGATGGCCTGCTCACGATGCGCTCCTTTGGGGGGACCGACATCGGCCGACGTCGCGCCATCAATGAAGATGCGTTCCTCTGCGACGACGAGCTCGGGCTTTGGGTCGTCGCCGACGGGATGGGTGGCCACGCGGCCGGGGAAGTGGCAAGCCAGGAGTCGATCGACACCATTTTCGGAATGGTGCGTCGCGGCAAGCTCTCCCTGCAGCTCGACGGGCCGCCCTCTGAAGACCGCGCGCGGGCGGCTTGCCGCGTCCTCGAAGGCGCCGTTCAAGCCGCCACCTACCTGGTGTTCGCCATGGCCGAGCTTGACCGGGGCAAAGCGGGGATGGGTACGACCATCAGCGCCATGATGCGCTTTGGGGACTCTGTGGTGCTCGGCCAGGTGGGTGACAGTCGCATCTACCGCGTGCGCCAAGGGCGGCCGCTCCAGCTCACCGAGGACCACACGCTGATTGCCTGGCAGCTCAAGCAGGGCCTGATCACCGAGGATGAGGCAAGGGTGAGCAAGCAGCGCAACGTCATCACTCGGGCGGTGGGTAGTCGGGACTACGTGCAGGTTGACACCAGTGTCTGGGCCGCGAATCCGGGCGATCGGTACTTGCTCTGTAGTGACGGACTGCACGGCTATCTGCAGCTCGACGAAGTGGCCCAGGCGCTCGGCGAAGGCGGCGAACTCGCCGTCCAAGGCCTCATCGACCGCGCGAATAGTCGGGGAGGGAAGGACAACATCACGGCGGTCGTCGTCGAGGTGTCGGCGCCGCTCCCCGTCACGGAAAGACCTCCCAGTTTCGACCCTTGAGAGCCAAAGCTCGGTCTTTGGATGACCTCGCTTGTCGGGCGCGGAGGGCTGCGGACGGCGGCCTGAGCTGGTCGGCCGAGTGGAATTCTTGGCCCAAATGCCACGACCCGACTACCGCTCGCAGGGATGAATCCGAGACGTATTGGTGTCCTGATGGGCGGGGCCTCCGCCGAGCGTGAGGTTTCCCTGAGTTCCGGGCGCGCGGTCACGCAGGCCCTGCTGGAGCTCGACTACGACGTTTCTCCGATCTTGCTGGGCGAAGGAATCGATGCGCTCGACGCCATTTCCGAAGCCCAAATCGACGTCGCGTTTCTCGCGCTGCACGGGCGCCTGGGCGAGGACGGCTGCGTCCAAGGGCTGCTCGAGTGGCTCAAGATCCCGTACACCGGCTCTTCGGTGCTGGCGAGCGCGCTCGCCATGGACAAGCTGAAAGCCAAGGAGCTGTTCCGGCATCACAATGTGCCGACGCCGCCGTACTACGCGCTCGACCGCGAGTCGGCATCGGACATCGAGGAAGTCCACGGCTCGTTTGGGTACCCCGTGATCGTGAAGCCTCGCCGCGAGGGCTCGAGCTTTGGGGTGTCGATCGCCAACAACAGCAGTGAGCTCGCGCGCGCTGCCGAGGAGGCCTTCGCCTTCGACGACCAAGTGCTCGTCGAGCGCTACATCGCTGGGCGCGAGGTTCACGTGGGGATCCTCGGCGACCGCGTGCTCGGGGCCATCGAGGTGGCACCCATCAGCGGCTTCTTCGACTACAACGCCAAATACACCCCAGGGCTCACCGAGACCTTCATGCCTGCTCGGTTGAGCGCCGCCCGCTACCGGGGGGTGCTCAACCTTGCGGAGCGCGCAGCCCAGGCGCTCGATACCGAGGGGGCAGTGCGGGTGGATCTGATGGTGACTGAGGGGCAGAACGAGTACGTGCTCGAGGTCAACACCTTGCCGGGCATGACTCCAACCAGCCTCCTACCGAAGATCGCGGCAGCCGCTGGGTTCGGGTTTGGCGATCTGTGCGAAGCCATTCTCGGACGAGCCCGGCTGCACACGGTGAGTCAGCGCCCCTGGGCGCTCGAGCCGCCTACCTTCGGGATCCCCGAGACCGAGCTCGAACAGGAATTGGAAGGCGAAGGCGAAGGCGAGCTCGCCGTCGTGCAGCGCAGTCGCGGCGGCACGGAGCTCGCTCGCGCTCGCTGAGCTAGCTTCGCCCGTGCCGCGCGCAGGCTAGGGCCGAACTTGCTTGCGGACCTTCTTGAGGAAGGTCTGCGTGCAGCTCCCGTGGCTGCTCTCGTGCTCCACGATCTCGCGCACAATCTTGGCTTTGACGGCGTCCGTCAGCGCGGCGTTGGCCGTCACTTCGTTGGCTAGCTTGACGCCCTCGAAGGTGGTCGGCACCTGCGGACCCTTCGCCGCTGCGACCTCTTTGGCCGTGCGCTGGTGGGACGGCTTGGTTTTCGTCACATCGCGCATGCCGGTGGGCTCGGTGCGACGGCCCGTGCCGTGGCAGCCGGGACATCTCGTCGTGCTACCGAACGAGTTGGCGATCTGCCCGTCCCCGCCGCAGACCCCACACGATTGTGACTCCATTTTCTGATTTTGCTTTCGATGAGAAAGGGGTCCGAAGACCCCTCTCCAGCTGACGCGCGCTGTGCGCGTTACTGCTGCGTGCCGACGGGCGCGGGCCCGATCCAACGGTCTTGACGGCTGAAGGGAACCTTCTTGGCTTCCTCCGGCGAGACCGTGGATTTGTCGTTCTTGGTGTTCTTGGTCAGCGTCAGCATGAACAACGCCGAACTGCCTTGGGCGCCGATCAGCACCGACCAAGCGAGGAACATCGACCACATACGGAACCAGCGCTGCCCGTACTTGGCCACGATTTCGGCCTCGTTGCGCTTCCAATTCTCGTACCACTTCTGAATCGTGATCGAGTAGTGGGTCCCGGTGTTCTCGACGCGGTGCACCTCGAAGCCCGCGCGCTCCGCCTGCGAAACGACGAAGCCGAGCGGGCAGCTCGCGTCGGCGCCGGGGAATATGTACTTCGCCATGAAGAGACCCCAGACCAGGTCTTCGTACTGCCAGGCGCGACGCAAGCCGGCGATCTGCAAGTAGAAGATGCCGTCGTCCTTCAGCATGTCCTTCACCTGCAGCAGGAAGCGCTGGAAGTTCTTGATGCCGACGTGCTCCGCCATTTCGAGGCAGGTGATCTTGTCGTACTTGACCTTCGGCAAGTTGCGGTAGTCGTCGACGAGGATGTTCACGCGATCAGCGACGCCGTAGCTCTTAGCGCGCTCTTTGGCGAAGTCCGCCTGTTCCTGCGCGAGTGTGATCCCGGTGCTGGTCGTGCCGTATTCCTTGGCCGCGTGTGCCAGCAAGGTGCCCCAGCCGCAACCGATGTCGAGGTGGCGGTCGCCCGGCTTCATCTGCACGTACTGGCAAACCGTGTCGAGCTTCCGCTTCTGAGCGACCTCGAGGGACTCGTTCTTGTCGCGGAAGATGCCGGTCGTGTAGACCATCGATTCGCCGAGGAACCAGCCGTAGAAGTCGTTGCCGCGATTGTAGACGTGGGCGATGTCGCCCTTGTCGGACTCTTGGCTGTGCGTGACATTCGTGCCGAGAAACTGCCGGAAGTAGAAGCGCACGTCGCCCCACGTGAAGCAGAACCGGAACAGCTGATTGCGACGCAAGAGGACGTCGTAGACGTCCTGCTTGAAGTCGAGCTTCTCAGCCATGTACGCCTCGTACAAGATCTCCATTGGGATCTTCTTGCCGCGCCACTGCTCGGCGTCCTTGGCGTCGCGGAACGTCACGAACTCGTCCCACTTCGCGGCGCCGGCGTCGTGCGTGTGCGAGCGAAGCACCAAGTACAAGAGCGGCAGAAGCACCAGCACGAACGGCACTGCGAACCAGGTGCCCACGAATACGGGCCAACCACCCGACGTGAGCAGCGTCGCGGCGGCCGCGATCACGGTTGGTACGGCGACCAACAGCCCGAGACTCTGCTCGAGCACCCAGAAGATGAACGGCATGCCGTGCGTTCGCCCGCGCTCGGGGTCCGGTGCAAAGGTGGCGGGTTCGCCGATCGGGGCGGAGGCAAGATCTGTCGCAGTACGTTGGGTCATGGTCGTTCTCGTCTTACTCCTGGCTAACTCGAGTCGGTCCGACCCGGTGAAGGGCCTGGGTACGGCCCGACCTTCCAGCGCAGGGACCGCTCTTAGCAGGTATCGAACGCGGAACGGAACTTATTCTGGCGGGCCGAGGCTCTCCGGCAGCGCGCCACGGCTCGACGCAGACGCAATCGGCGGCAGGACATTGAGCTTGCACGTGTTTTCCATATTTGCGGGGGCTCCGGCGCGGCTCGCCAATGAACGAACGGCGTTGCCTTGACCGTCTCGCGAGCCGATGAGAGCGTGCGCCGCGCGGCGATGAGAGCCTCGAATAGCACGCGGTCGCGTGCTGGTGGCGCAGAGCGTCATTGGTGATTGGTCATGGATCGAACGGCAATATTCGTCGATGCGGGATATCTGTTCGCGTCGGGCTCGCGCCTGATTGCTGGAGAAAAGCTCGCGCGAAGCGAGCTTTATCTAGATTACGACGTGGCCTTGAAGCTGCTCGTCGCTCTAGCAGAGGCGCTCACTGGACTGCCGCTATTGCGCACGTATTGGTACGATGGCGCGACGTCTGGCCCCACCCCACAACAAGCCGCGTTGGCCTATCGTCCCAATCTGAAGCTTCGACTCGGTTCGATGAACCGCGAGGGGACTCAGGACGGTGTCGATGCGTTGTTGGTTCGCGATCTCGTTGGCTTGGCCCGAAATCGCGGCATGACGGATGCCGTGCTGCTCACCGGGGACGACGACATTCGAGATGGTGTGCAGCAAGCCCAAGAGTATGGGGTGCGCGTGCACTTGCTCGGTATCGCGCCAGCGATCGAGAACCAGGCGCGCGCTCTGGTTCAGGAAGCGGACACCGTGCGCGAACTCACGAAGCTCGAGGTTTCTGGATTTCTCAAGCGTCAATCGCGGCGAGAGTAAGGGCGTAAGACGTCGGTTTTGCGGGCCGTCGCGAGCAGCAGTGCACCCGCTAGCAACAACGCCGTGCCGGCGGTGCCTGCCGCAAGAGGCACGTGGGGCCAGCCAAATTTTCGCCCCGCGAGTGAGACCAGCAGCGAGAGCAGGAACCCGACCAGTGCCGCGCCGCTCGAGACGGCGTTGAATGCCGACAAAAGCCCGCTGTGCGCGGCTTGGTGGGCGCGTTCACTCGCGTAGCGGCGCGCGTCGAGCAAGAAGACGCCATAGGCCGCTCCCGTCAGCGAAGCGAGCAGGGCAAGGTAGGGCATGGACGCCTGGATTTTGGCGACGAGGAGTAACAGTGCCGCCAACATCGTGGCCACGACTCGCAGGTCACCGGCCGCGCGCGGACCTAGTCGTTTTCGCCGCATTTTCCAGATTGCGACAATCGAGACCAGGTTTCCGCCCGCGAGCAGCGCGCCCGCGGTTCGCGCCGGACGCGGGAGGCCGTAGTAGTCCTCGACGACGAAGAAGAAGTTCGCGACAAAGACGAACACGGCCGCAAACATCGCCATCACATACGCCAAGAAGCGGCGGTCCTGAGGCGTGATGGCGCTCGGCGCGGCGACGGCGCCGAGGTCGACCGCCGCAGCGGACGGAAGCGTGAGCCGTGCCGTGCGGCTCAGCGTGTACAGCGCGCCTACGCCCAGCGCCGCGGCCGCGGC
>JAEUAF010000826.1 GCA_019695485.1 Sorangium sp. | reverse complement strand
CTTGAGGGGAGCGTGGCCGTGGCCGGGGCTCTCGCTCTGGGTCAAAGCAAGAACGACGCGCCGAACGTCACGTGCGGATAGCCGACGCGCGCCGTAAGGCCGATGCGGTCGCTCAGCATGAAGCGGGCGCCCGGATAGAAGACGAGGAACGGAAAGCGCGTCCCGCTGTCCGTGTATTGGCAAAGCCCGCCGCCACCGCACGGGTTCGCCCAAGACCAGCGCTCATGTACGATCGCGAGCCCGACTTCGCCGAATACGCTGATGCGTGGGTGCACGAAGAAGTTCCACTGCAGCGCCACCGGCAGCCAAAAGGCGTTGGCGCTAAAGCCCCAATCGCGGCAGAAGTCGCCGCGGAAGCGCGCGCACGCGACGCTCTGATCGTACGCAAAGTGCACCCAGTCGAGGCCAAACGTGATGGCCATGTTGTTGTTGATGCGGGGGATGGGGCCGTTCTTGAACAGCGGGATCGAAGCCCGGAAACCCAAGCCCACTCCGCTTCCGCCGTAATAGGCGGGGCCTTCATCCCATTCGAACGTGAGGTGGGGCTCGAGCTCGACCGCGTAGTCTGGATGTGCGCCCGGTTGCTTGATCTGTGCGGCGGCAGGCGCGGCCCAAAAGAGGGCGCAGAACGCGAGCAGTTTGGCGGCGTGCGCCCAAGCGAGCAACCGACGCCTCATTGACGCGCCCCTACTTCGGTGTTTCCTGAAACGCTTTCGACGTCGATGACCTGCATGCCGTCTAGTGGCGCTTCCCGACTTTTTTTCTGATCCCCCCGCGCGCGGGGCCAGCGCCGGCGCTCGTCGGGCCGCAATCCCGCTAGAAACCGCGGGATCGTGGCCTGCGCTGCCTGCGCGCGGCTGTTCCTATATTCGCAACACAGTGTCGCAATCATCGCATTTTACGCAAGGGGTCTCGCTAGCTAGACTCCCCTTCCCCGAGGGCGCGTCGAAAATCCCGAACGCCCCGGCGTTGCTGCCCCTCGCAACCGGAGACCCCCATGCCGACCCAATTAAGCTTCAGCTCCCAGGTGTTTCAAGTCGACAAGATCGAGCTCGAGGGACACACCGAGCAGATCGTCAAAGGTGGTCGCCACCTGTTCTCGCTCCTGCCCAAGGCCTTCGCGGGCATTCAGCAAATCGGCGTGGTCGGCTGGGGCTCGCAGGGGCCTGCGCAGGCCCAGAACCTGCGCGACTCGCTGGAGGGGACGGGGATCCGCGTCAAGGTGGGTCTGCGCCCAGGCTCCGCTTCCATGAAGGAAGCCGAGGCCGCCGGCTTTAGCACGCAGGCCGGCACGCTCGGTGAGATGTTCGCCGTGATCAAGGAGAGCGACCTCGTGCTCTTGCTGATCTCGGACGCCGCGCAGGCTGAGCTCTTCGGGCGCGTCTTCGAGGCGCTGCGACCGGGCGCGACGCTCGGCCTGTCGCACGGCTTCTTGCTCGGCCACATGAAGAACGTGGGCGCCAAGTTCCCCGCGAACGTCAACGTCGTCGCCGTCTGCCCGAAGGGCATGGGACCCAGCGTGCGTCGCTTGTACGTGCAGGGCAAGCAGGTGAACGGCGCCGGCATCAACGCGAGCTTCGCGGTGCATCAAGACGTCGACGGTCGCGCGACGGACATCGCGCTCGGTTGGTCCGTGGCGATCGGCTCGCCCTACACGTTCCAAACCACGCTCGAGTCCGAGTACAAGTCCGACATCTTCGGCGAGCGCGGCATTTTGCTGGGCGCGGTGCACGGCGTCATCGAATCGCTCTACCGCCGCTACGTGTCCCAAGGCATGAGCCGTGAAGACGCCTTCTTGAACTCGAGCGAGTCGATCACGGGCCCGATTTCGAGCCTGATCTCGAAGCAGGGCATCTTGTCGGTCTACGAAGCGCTCGACTCGCAGGGCAAGGTTGCGTTCGAGCACGCCTACTCGGCGACCTATCCGGCGGCGCGCGACATCATCGAAGAGATGTACGACGAGGTCTCGTCGGGCAACGAGATTCGTAGCGTCAATTTGGCGGGTGAGCGTCTGAAGCGCCGGCCGATGGGCACCATCGACCAGACCGAGACTTGGCGCGTGGGCGCGACGGTTCGCAAAAAGCGCGGGCAGACCAAGACGCCGATTCACCCCTTCACGGCTGGCGTGTACATCGCCACCATGATGGCACAGATCGACGTGCTGCTCGAGAAGGAGCATCCGTACTCCGAGGTCGCGAACGAGTCCGTGATCGAGTGCGTCGACTCGTTGAACCCCTACATGCACGCGCGCGGCGTCTCTTACATGATCGACAATTGCTCGACGACGGCGCGCCTCGGCGCCCGCAAGTGGGCGCCCCGCTTCGATTACAACATCACGCAGCAGGCGTTCGTCGACGTCGACGACAAGAAGCCCGTGAACCAGAAGCTCGTGGGTGACTTCAAGACCCACGTCGCCCACAAGATCTTGGCCGAGTGCGCCAAGATGCGCCCGAGCGTCGACATCTTCGTGGAGTGAGCGCTGAGCTCTCGCTGCCGCGAGTGGGCGTGCAAAGCGCCCACTCGCACAGCTTGGCCGAGGCTGTTTGGTACGAGGTGGCGCAAACTCAGCGCCAACGCGCTTCCGCGCTCATCCAATCTTGGTCCCCGCCCCCGCCGACCAGCGTGAGCTTCACGCCCGTCACGCCCGTCGACTCGACGAAGTAGCCGGCTCCGCCCAGGGTGTCGTGCCAGATCAGGGAGTTGAACCCCGTGCAGCCCGACCACTCGGCGACTAGGCATGTCCTGCCCTCCGCCCTCACGTGGAGCTTGCCAGTATCGTAATAGCCGTTGAAGGCGCTCGCCGCGACCTTGAGCAGCATCGCGGGCGACGCCAGCCGCGAGAACATTCGGTACACCTTGTGGACTCCGATCTCGGCGGAGCCGTGCCCGATGACGCGCGCGGCAGCCTCGTCGATGGCGAGCACGGCGGCCACCGACTGCCACAGATCTTGGTACCACTCCATCGGATACCAACCACCGACCACCAGCCCGCCGTAGCGTAACGCCTGCCCGAGCTCACCAGGAGTCTCATCGCGCACTCGCTTGCTGGCGTCGGCGCCGTAGATCCGTTCAATCGACTCGAGCACGGTCGTGAAGTTGATGCCCTTCGAGCGAGCGCCGCTGAGCGCGCGAGCGGCCATCTGGGAGGGGCGCGTCGCCACCATTGTCGACGACGTGGCCGGGATCGCCGATGATACTCCGCTGGCGATGCGCGGCTCGCTGTTCGACTCCGGCAGCGCCGCGGGGTGCAGCGTGGTGGGCCTGGCGACGCGCAGTCGCAGCGACGCGGCGAGCGGCGACGGTTCCAGGTCCTCGGGCAGCGTATTGGCGCCTTGCAGGAGCGGCGACTTGAACTGCAAGCTCGGGCGGCGCTTCGGTTTCGGAGGCTCGGGCACGCCCACGTCAGAACGGCGGGCCCGCGTGTAGGCATAAGAGCCTCGGAAAGGTGCGAAAAGGAGCGCCAGAAGCTCACAACCCCGCAGCTCGTTCAACGACCTGCACGACCGCGGAAATGTCCGCCGCCCCGAGCCCCTGGGCGCGCGCCGCTTGGAACACTTCGCGAATGGCGGCCAGGCCCGGCAGCGGAGTGCGCTGCTCCGCCGCCTCGGCCAACATCAAGGACTGGTCCTTCACGAGCAGATCGATCGAGAAGTGTGTGTCGAAATCGCGGGCTTCGATGGCGGCGCCTTTGAACGCGAAATACGGGGACGCGAAGCCGGCCGCCTGAATCACTTCGAGCACGGTAGCGATCGGAAGACCGCCTTTGCGAGCGACGGTCAGGCCCTCGCATAGCCCTTCCAGCATGAACGAAATGAGTGAGTTCCCCACCAGCTTCATGAGCGCCCCTTGCCCGCTTTCCCCACAGTGGATCGCGCGCGTGCCCATGCTCCGCAACAGCGGCTCGAGCGCGCTGTGGAGCGCCGGATCGCCGCCAGTCATGAACAAGAGGCTGCCGTTCTGCGCTCCCAGCTTGGAGCCGGTGACCGGAGCTTCCAACGCCTGCGCCCCGCGCGCCTCGAAGGCCTGAGCGATGCGACGCACGAGCCCCGGAGAAACGGTGCTGCACTCGACGTACGCAAAGCCGGGTCGCGCAGCAGCGAGCACGCCGTCTTCCGCAAACACCACGCGCTCGACTGCGGCCGGATCGGCGACGCAGCTGATCACGACGTCCGACTGCTCCGCGAGCGCCCGCGGGCTCTCCGCGAACGGTAGCTCTCGGAACAGGGCGCGGGCCTTTTCGCGTGAGCGATTCCAAACGCGGACGGAATAGCCGTTTCGAATCAGGCTACTGACCATCCCTTGTCCCATGATTCCGAGCCCGATGAATCCAACGCGCTGCATCCGACATCTATAGCGAAATCGCCGCCAAATGCGAGCCATGCGCCGACGTCCGCGGCGGGCATGCGGGTGCGGGTCGAGCTCAGCAGGGGGCGGCGCAGGCGTCCCGCACTTCCTCGACGGCGCGTTCGATAGGGACGAGGCGCTCGGCGCCAGCAGCACGCAAAGTGACCGCTCGCGCGTTGAGCTCCCGCTGACCGAGCAGGAACAAGAATGGCACGCCGTCAGCATGCGCATCGCGCACGCGCCGCGCGAGCGACTCGGGTCCGACAGCGAGGCGCGCGCGTACCCCCGCCGAGCGCAGCTGCGCGAGGATTTCGTTGGCCAGGGGCAGCTCCGACTCCGCGACGGGCAGCAACCGCGCCTGCTCTTGGTTGAGCCATGGCGGGAGGCGCAAAGTGCTCTGCTCGAGCAAGATGCCGAGGAAGCGCTCGAGGCTGCCCAACACCGCGCGATGCAGCATGGCGGGCCGCGATTTGCGCCCACTCGCCGCCATGTAGCTGACGTCGAAGCGCTCGGGCAACACGAGATCGAGCTGGATGGTGCCGCATTGCCAGCTGCGCCCGCCGTGGTCCTCTAGCGAGAACTCGAGTTTTGGGCCGTAAAATGCGCCCGCTCCAGGGGCGTGCTCAGGGCTTAGCGACGCGGCTCGTGCTGCGCTGGCCAGCATCCGTTCGGCGGCGTCCCAGCTCGCGTCACTGCCCGCGCGCTCGGCGGGCCGCGTCGCAAATGCGACCTTCACGCGCTCGAAGCCGAGACGCGAGTAGCATTTTCGGAGGGAGCGGCAGAAGCGGGAAACCTCGCTCTCGACCTGATCTTCCGCGCAAAATACGTGACCGTCGTCTTGTGTAAATTGCCGCAGCCGAAACAGGCCGTGCAGCGTTCCGCTGGGCTCGCCGCGATGAACGAGGCCGAACTCGGCAAGGCGCAGCGGCAAGTCGCGATACGACGCGGCGCGCCGGCGAAAGATCTCGAGATGCCCGGGACAGCTCACGGGCTTCACGAACGCTTGGCAGTCCTCGTCACCAACCGCGAACATGCCGTCGCGATAGTGTTGGACATGGCCGCTCATCTCCCACACCTCTTGGCGTAGGATCTGAGGCGTCTGCACTTGCTCGAAGCCGTCGGCCTCGGCGACTCGTGCGAGCGCGTTCCTCAACTCGGTGAGCGCAAAGAAGCCACGCGGATGCCAAAACACCATGCCGGGCGCGGCTTCTTGAAAGTGAAATAGATCGAGTTTTTGGCCTATTTGTCGGTGATCTGCGGCAGCTAACATGGGGAGACTCCGTCGGGGTGGATGACGCCGCCGGGCCATGTTTGGTGCAACCGCGCACGCCCGGAACGGCCGGGGCGGGCGTGGGTTTCGATTAGCTTGCGTTCAGTTTGCGCGAACGCACCCACTCCCGCCCGAGCGGGTAGTGGTGGTAGTCGTGCAAGAAACGCGAGCCATCGAGGGGCTCAGTGTTTACTGATTTTCCGGATCCGTCAAGTGAATCGCAGCGCGGCCCCTAGCGTTCAAAATCGCCGCCAGGCCAGCAACGCTCCGCCGTTCGCGGAGAGGGCGGGCGAAAACTGCAGGGCAGTAGACGATTTCTGGCGAGAGGCGGAGGAAGGCGACAACCAATAAACGACCACACCGCTCGCCAACGACAGCAAGCCGACGCCAAACAGCACGTCCGCCGTTCTGGCCTTCTGAGTGAGGCTGCGCGCCCGCTCCAAGTCTGCCTGCGTGTAGCACGCGCTTGGGGAACACCCGGTTTGGTCTCTGCCCGACAGCGCCGCAATCCCGAAGCCCACGCCGACCGCCAAGCTCAGCACGCCGCCAGCGCCGAGCGCCACGCCGACGGTACGCTGCGTCGCACCGGGCGCAGGCTGGTCGGGCCGCAGAGCAGTGAGCACGGGCGCGGCGACACGGCGATGGGAAACCTCCGGCACCGACACGACCGGCCCCGTCGGCTGCGGCGAGCTCGATAGCGGGCGAAACTCGAGCGGCGGCACGATGACTTTGAAAGTTCCGGGCGTCGCGGGCAATTCGATCGTGACGCGAAAGCTCTCGTAGCCGGGAGCAGACGCACGCACACGGTGCTCGCCCGGATCGACAGGCACATCGACGCCATAGAGTGAGGGCGCGATCGGCACGCCGTCCCGCTGAATCTCGAGCCCGCGCGTAAAGTCATTG
>JAEUAF010000791.1 GCA_019695485.1 Sorangium sp. | reverse complement strand
TGCACGCTGGCCGAGATTTGGGCTCACGCTCGCGCGAAGGGAGCGCTTCCGGGCCGCGTCGCTCGCATTGAGTATTACCGAGCTGCTGCCGGTCCGGCGTGGCGGTTCGAGTTTCCCGACGGCTCGCTGCGCTTCAGCATTTACGGTGATTGTGCGCGTGAGCTCAGCCGTTCCGAGGCGAACGGCAGCGTTCCCTGAACGATATCGACGCGCTGGCTCCGGCCTGGATTGCGGGTCCCTGACAGGGCTTCGCAAGCGCTAGGCGATCGCCTTGCGCAGGCCGTGCCACACGGCTTCCGTCGTCTCGGGTAGCTCGGTCGAAAATCCGATCACACGAGGACCACTGCGACCGATGGCAGCCAAGGCTGCCCGGCGCTGCGACGACGGTACGCGGTCGAGCTTGGTCGCGACGATGACGGGGGAAACTTGGCGCGAGCGCGACCCGCGGTCCTCGAGCAGCTTGAGCAAGTCGTGCTCTTCCGCTTCGAGTCCGCGCCGAACGTCGACCAGCACCACGACGCTCGTCAGCGTCGGCCGCTCGAGCAAGTAGTTCTCGATCAGATCTGCCCAAAGTTGACGCTCCTGCTTGGAGCGCTGGGCGTAGCCATAGCCAGGCAGGTCCACGAGGCGTAGCTCGAGGCCGTCCCTTGCTCGCGCCTCGAAGAACATGATGCCGCGCGTGCAACCCGGGGTGGAACTCGTTCGGGCGAGAGACTTACGACCGGTGAGGCGGTTCAGCAGGCTGCTTTTGCCAACGTTCGAGCGCCCGGCGAACGCGATCTCGATGCCGATCGGGGGCGGCAATTCCGCGGGCTTGTGCGCGGCGGCGACGAATCGCGCGTCGACGATATCGAACGTCGTCATGCCGGGCCCGTAGCAAGTTTTGCCCGCTACCTCAACCCAAGGGCCGAAACCCTCAGCGGCGACGGCGTTTTGCAAGGGAGAGTAGCGCGTTGAGCTCCGCGCTCCGGATGATCTTGGCGGATCCCAAGAACGCGAACAGGAAACAAGGTGCGCCCAGCGCGGCCGCGCCGACGCCGCGCGTGAGTGGCAGCCCCAGCAAGCGCAATAGGGCGAAGGTTACCCCGACGGCGAGCACCGACGCGGACAGCGTCTTCAGCGCCGAGAGGCCGATTTCTCCGCCGCGCCGATCAGGAAGCTTTCGTTTCAAGAATGACCACAACAGAAACGCTTGCACCAAACTCGCCACGCTAACCGCTGCGCTCACGCCAGCGTGACCGAACGGACCCCGCAGTAGCAACGCTGCCGCCACGAACGCCATCAAGTCGAGCGCGGCGACCAACACCGGCGTGCGCGTGTCACCGAGCGCGTAGTAAGCCGATACGAGCTGTCGCACCAGCGCCACCAGCCAGATCCCGCTGCCCTGCGCAATCAACGCGCGTGCCGTCTGATGCGCGCTTTCGGCATCGAACGCGCCGCGCTGGAACAAGAGCACCACGAGTGGCTCCGCCAAAAAGACGCACAGCACCGTGGCGGGAATGGCGACGAACAGCGCGAGCCGAACGCCATACGCGAACGTGGCTGAGAACTCGGCGTTTTCGCCGCGCGTCGCGAGCCTGGAGAGACTCGGAAGGGCCGCCGTCTGCAGCGCCATTACGAAGATCCCTTGCGGGAAATCGCAGAGGCGAAGTGCCCAGCTGAAGTAGCTCTGCGCTCCGAGTTCGAGCTCCGAGAGAAACCGACGCGCCAGCAGGGTATCGACGTAGTAGACGCCCATGCCGAGCAGCACTGGCAGCATGCGCTTGCCGACCTCGCGCACCGCGCGATCGCCGAGGTCGAGCCGCGGGCGCTCGAGGAAGCCGATCTTGCGCAAGCTGGGCCACTGCGCGATGACTTGGAGTGCGCCGCCGACCAGCACGGCGAGCGCCAGGGCGAGACTCGGATCGCGCCCGTGCGAGAGCAGCCAACCCGGAACCCCGAGCGACGCCCCAATGAAAGCCAGGTTCAACAGCCCCGGCGCGAAGGAGCTCGCGACGAAGCGCTTGTACGTGTTGAGCGCCGCCATGCCGAGCGCCGCCGTCCCCATGAAGAAGAGGTAGGGGAAGACCCAGCGCGTCAGGGTGACGGTGCGCTCGAACTGCCCTTCATAGGCATGTTGGCCCGGCGCGAACAAATTCACGAGTTCGGGTGCGAAGACGACGCCAGCCAGCGAGGTGAGCGTCAAGAGCAGCAGCGACAGCCCTCGCATCCGCGCGAAGAAGCGGCGTGCGCCGGCGTCGCCTTCGTTTTCGCGTGTGCTCACCAGCACCGGCAGTACGGCACTCTGCACGGCCCCCTCCGCCAACAGCTGACGCAGCACGTTTGGCAGCGTGAAGGCGACGAAGAAAGCGTCGGTGATCGCGCGTGAGAACATGGCGGCGATCACCTGATCGCGCACCAAGCCCAAGAGGCGACTGAGCAGCGTGCCTGCAGCGACGATGCCGGCTCGGCCTGCGATGCGCTTGCGCTCTTGGGCCCCTTCTCCGGCGCTGGTCGAGAGCGGGGGGTTGTTCGCGCGCGGCTCCTCGCTCACTCGACTCCCGCGTGGGCAGCGAAGACGCGCTCGACGAGCTCGAGCGCCGTGTTGGCGTCCTCGGCGAGCAGCGCATTTTGTTCGCCTTGTGCCGCCCGCACCAGGCGTAGGCGCCGCGCCGCAGGAATGCGCATGCGTCCGCTGCCGCAACTACGGCAAACGAGACCGCCGCTCATGGGATCGCCCATGCCGATTGAGGTTTCAGGGCACGCTTTGCCGCAGCGCACGCAGTGCTCGAGGTCGACTCCCCAGCCAAAAGAGGCCAGCAATGCGAGCCCAATTTCCGAGAGTTCACGTTCGGGTGAGAGCGTCGCATCGCCATTCGACAGACGATCGAGCAAGCGTTCCATCAGCTGGAAAGCCTCTGGTTCCGGCGTGCGCGGCGGGGCCGTCTTGCGCACCCAACCGAGCGCGCGCCCTGCCACTTCGAGCCTACTGAGCTCCGACAGCAGGCCCAAGCGCGGGCGCGTCACGTCGGCGTCGATGAGGACGAAGAGCTCGCTCCGCGTGCGTTCTTCGAAGCGCGCCTGCAAGGTGAAGAATGGTTCGAGCGCGCCCGCGAAGCGCTTCTTGCTGCGTCGCGCTCCGCGCGCGAGCACCGACACACGCCCGAGTGTCAGCGTGAAGAGCGTGACGATCAGATCGGCCTCGCCAAGCTCGACCCGACGCAGGACGAGGGCTTGGCTGTCGTGGACGACCGCCACTTGGGCGCTCAAGCGCCGAGCGCGCTCATGGCGCGGGAGGACAACTCCTGAGGCATATCGTCGCCGCGCGGTTTCAGGACGATGCTGAGCGCCAACGTAAATAGGATCAGGAGCAAGACGAACGCGATCGCCACGCCGAAGCGGCGCCCGCGCGGCGGCTTGGGGTTGACGCTCGAAAGCGGCAACGGCGTCACCCAGGCGACGCGTCGGCTGGCGGTGTATCGCGCGAGCACGTCGTCACCTGCAACGCCGAGAGCGCGCGCGTATGACTTCAGGAATCCACGCACGAACACTTCGCCCGGCAGCTCGTCGAATCGATCCGACTCAATCCGCTCCACGCTGGACACCGGCACGCGCGTGGCGCGAGAAATCTCCTCGACGCTCATTCCGCGCATTTCGCGGTGTTCACGCAGAAATTGACCGACGCTGGGCATGGGGGCCCAGAGCCTACTTCACCTTTTCCAACATGGAGCGGCAATTCTTGCCAGTTTCGCTGCTGGCCGAGAGCTCCACACAGCGCGCCAAGTCTGCCTTCGCTGGTTCCGGCTGGTCGAGCCGGGTGTAGACGCGAGCACGCGCCGCGAACGCATCTTGCAGCCGACTACACTCTGGGGCTTCGGTTTCCAGTGCACGCGTAAGCGCGTCCAGGGCGGATTTGGCATCGCCCTTGCGCTCATAGGCGAGCCCCAGTCGATAGCTGCCGACGCAGAACAGGGGCTGAGCCGCGATGCTGCGCCTGAGCGCGTCGATCGCTCGATCCACATCACCCGCTTCGAGGTAGGCAAACCCCAGGTTCCCCCAGGCCTTTTCTGGGGTCTGGTACAAAATGTCCTCCGACAAAGGGCGCAACACGTCGACCGCCTCGCGTGGCCGATGTGCCTGGATCAAGATCACCCCTAAGGTATTACGTGCCTCGCGCAGTTCCGGCCGGATTTCCAGGGCTCGGCGCGCGTGGCGTTCCGCTTCAGACAAGCGGCACTCGCTCGGGCTTCTCGCGCAAAAGTCGAGGTAGAGCAGGGCGGCTAGGTGCTGCGCATCAGCGTTCTCGTCGTCCAAGCGCGTCGCCTTGAGCGCGTGGTCGAGTGCGTCCCGCGGTTGCCCCCGTTGGATCCACAAATCTCGAGCGAGGTCGTATTCAGCCTCAGCCAGGCGCACGGGGTCCTGGGCCCCCGGACTATTCCCGCGGCTCGCGCACGCGCCGAGGCCTACCAGCAGCAGCAATGTGGGGAGGAGCGAGCGTGTCATGCGCCCCGGGAGAGGGCGCGCGGCCGCCCCGCTTCGCGACCCGTGCCGCCGCGCAGCTGGTCTTTCACGCCGAGCAACCCATAGAGTTCACGCAAGGCTTCGATGTCCGGGATCTCGATGCGCTCATCTTGAACGCGCAGATAGCCCGATTCGCGCAGGCCGAGCACGATGCGCTTGACCGAGTCTACGTCGAGCCCGACTTGGGCCGAGAGCTCGAGCGGCGTAAGCTCCAGCGCTTGCGGCCTGCCGTCGCCTCCGACACCACGGTGTTGCGCGAGCTTCATCAGCGCCACGACGACTTTGGATTGCGCGTCGCGTACCATCAAGATTTCGATTTGATCTTCGGCGTCTCGCAGGCGCCGAATCAGCTGCTGGGCCACGCGAGTGCCCACCTCCGGGGCGAAGACCAAAATCTCGTCGAAGGTCGTCGTATCGAAGCCCACGGCGACCACTGCATCGAGCGCGATCGCCGTAGCCGAGCGAGTGGACCCGCGTAGCAGCGCGGATTCCCCGAACACCTCACCGGGGCGCACCACACGCAGACTGCGCTCCATGGCGCCGATCTGTTTGAACAATCGGACTCGCCCTTCCTGCACCAAGAAGGCCTCGGTTGCGGGCTCGTCGTCGCGAAAGATGATGCTACCTGCGTCGAAACGGCGCCCAAAGCGCGCCAGCAGGCGTTCTCGTTCATCGGGATCTGCGGACATGAGCGGGTCGCACTCTAGCCCAGTCGCGGCGCCGCGCGCACGTGGCAGCGAGCGATCACGGCGATCCGTGACCGAGCGGAGAGGGCGGCAGGTTTGGCCGGATTGCGCCTGCGCCTCGCACATAGAGCGGGATCGGAGGGGCATTCTCCGGGTCCAGGCTCGCGGCGAGCAGGGCGACGTGGCGAGCATGCGGGAGGTCGAGTTCCGGACCGCGCTCCACGGGGAGCTCGAGGCCGAGCTGGTCGGCGATCTCCCCGACCAGGACGAGGTTGGGGCCGAGCGCGGCCAGTTGAGCGGCGATTAGATCGATGGAAACTGCCGTTGCCGGCAAGACAGGTTGGCCGGCAGCGTCTCGAGCCGCGCAAAACACCTCGCCGCGCCGCGCATCCAGGAGTGCCGCACGTGGGCCGCAGCGGCCTTCGCCGGGCGCCGCCAACATAGCGTCCAAGGAGGGGACGCCAACGACCGGCCGACCAATGCCGAGCGCTAGCCCGTCCGCGAGGGCGATTCCGACCCTCAGCCCAACGAAGGACCCGGGCCCGATCCCCACCG
>JAEUAF010000685.1 GCA_019695485.1 Sorangium sp. | reverse complement strand
ATCGATGCCCTCGGCATGCGCCTCGCGAACGAGACGCGCTGCGTCGCCGGGGCCGCGGGTTTCAGCGCTGTCGGCGAGCGCCCCGGCCCGCTCGATTTCGCGCAGGACGAGGGGAAGCCGTCGGGCGGCCGATCCGCTGCCTGCCGTGGGATTGGCGATTACACGGACGCGCATGAGGGGGAGGGTCACAAATCGGCTCGCACTCCGCAAGCCCACGAAAGGTCAGCGGCCGAGCGGGCAGCGCCGCGCCGAGGGCGCCCAGTAGGGCGCGAATGTGGCGGTAAAACCGGGGTGACGGGCCCGCAAAGGAGGCCATTGAGGTGCCCGTCCGATGCGCCGTTGGCGCCGAGGCCGACCCAGGGCGGGAGGCCGGAAAAGCTCGTGGGGCTTGAACGCCGAAAGCTCGGAAGTTATCGTAAAAACGTGGCTACCGGTTTTAGCCGATGCGGCTAAGCCCAATGGACCACTTTCAGGGCGACAAGGTAATTTAGAATGGCGACCGAGGATGCGCGCAAGCTCTTCGTTGCGGGCTTGCCGGAGTCCATCACGGAAGAAGTCTTGAGGCAGATTTTTGAGGCGACCGGAGGAAAGGTCGTCGAAGTGAGCCTGCCAAGAGAGCGCGCGACCGGCAAAGTGCGCGGGTTTGGTTTCGTCACGTTCGCGACCCAAGAGGAAGCGAATGTGGCGCGGGATGAATTGGACGGATCGATCCAAGGGGGTCGATCCATTTCAGTGCGTCCCTTTTCTTCCGAACCCCCGAAGCGTGGTGAGCGGAGTGAGGTGCGTTCAGAAGCACCGTCCCCAATGGGCGGCGCTGAAGATCGTACCCTCTACGTGGGTAACCTTCCTTACGACACGAGTCAGCAGGAGCTAACCCAGTTCCTGACCGACAACGGCGTAGGTCCGGTTGCTCGCATCCACTTGCCCGTGGGTCCGGATGGACGGATGCGGGGTTTTGGCTTCATCACGATGGGCAATGCGGAGGCCGCGAACGCTGCGTTGGCTGCACTTCGCAACGCGGACATTCGTGGGCGTCGGTTGATGATCAACATCGCGCATCCGCGTGGCGACAGGCCACCCGGTGCGCCAGGGGCTGATCGCTCGCGTCCGCCGCCTCGCATTGGCGAGCCGCGCTTCCCGACCGAGCCTCCGATGTCGTTCGAGTCGGGAGCTCCCGACATCGGCCGGCGTGCGCGCACCGCGCCCCCGCCAGAGGCCGAGTCGGCGGAGGGCCGGAACGCCAACAAGAATAAGAAGAAGGTCAAAGGCGCCCCTGCGAGTCGGGAGCGAACGGCCGAGGAACGAAAGCGTGGCGGCGGCAGCAACTGGCAGTCGCGTGTCGATTGGGACGACGAAGACTGAGCGCTCCCGCATTTGTGCGAGCCTGGTTCGTCGGAGCCCGAACCCGCCGAAAGTAAGGCGACCGACGAGCGGCCTCGGCTGGCGTCAGTGCTGGCGCAGGGCGTCACACTTTTGTATTCGGAGAGCGCTCGCGCGCGGGTCTGGTATGGGCGGAGACGCAGAGGCTGGTAGATCTTCTGGCATAAATCCCGCCGGAATCGCTATTATGGCTGCCGGCCGGCCCACTTCGTTCGGGGCGATTGCGCGAGCAGGAGAGGGCGTGGTAGGACGTGGCCCCTCGCCGAGGCGGTTCTAACGGATTCGGCGCTCTGAAACGCGCAATGCAGCCTCGATTCCCCTCTGAGCACAGTCGATGATTTTCGATTGGCTTTACGGCCTATTCTCGAACGACCTGGCCATCGATCTCGGCACGGCCACGACCCTCATTTACGTTAAGGGCAAGGGCATCGTCAGTTGCGAGCCCTCCGTGGTGGCAGTCTCCCGGGACGCACGCGGTGAAAAACGGGTGCTTGCCGTTGGTCGTGAGGCCAAGGACATGCTGGGGCGTACCCCCGGCAACATCCAGGCGATTCGCCCGCTGCGCGACGGGGTGATCGCCGACTTCGAGATCACCGAGGCGATGCTCCGTTACTTCATCGCGCGCGCCCACAATCGGCGCACGCTCGTGAAGCCCCGCATCATCATCTGCGTGCCCTTCGGAATCACCGAGGTGGAGAAGCGCGCGGTCAAGGAGAGCGCCGAGAGTGCCGGTGCGCGTGAGGTCTACCTGATCGAAGAGCCGATGGCGGCGGCGATTGGGGCAGGGCTACCAATCACCGAACCGAGCGGCAACATGGTCGTGGACATCGGCGGCGGAACCACGGAAGTCGCCGTAATCTCGCTAGCCGGTATCGTTTATTCGCAGAGCGTGCGCGTCGGTGGCGACAAGATGGATGAAGCCATCGTCGCCTACATGAAGCGCAAATATAACCTCGCCATCGGCGAGCAAACTGCGGAGCGCATCAAGATCAGCATCGGCAACGCCTACCCACTCGACCAGCAGCTGACCATGGAGGTCAAGGGTCGCGACATGGTGGCGGGAGTGCCAAAGACGGTGGTCGTAAACTCCGATGAGATCCGCGAAGCCTTGGCGGAGCCGATCAACGCGATCGTAGAGGCCGCGCTGCTCGCGCTCGAACGCACGCCGCCTGAGCTTGCCGCCGATATTGTCGACAAGGGCATCGTTCTTACGGGCGGTGGCGCGCTACTCAAGAATATGGACGTCCTCCTGCGGGAGGAGACGGGCTTGCCAGTCATGGTGAGCGACGACCCGATCAGCGCCGTGGTGCTCGGGAGCGGTAAGACGCTCGACCACTTGGAGTTGCTGAAGGAGGTCACGATCGGGTGACGCCTTCCAGGCGTCTGCCCGATTGGGCCTTTAGCTCCGACGCTCGGCGTCGGGTTCGGAGACGAAGGTGACGGCATTTCGGCGCTACCGCGACATCGTGATCGTGGTGCTGCTGCTCGCCGTGCCGTTCTTTTTCCTGCGGGCGAGCATTCGCAAACCGAGCGAACTGATGCCGATCGACCGCATCGTGCTGCGGGTCGCGGCGCCGCTCGAGTACATTGCCTCGGTCTTGGCGCGCGGCGTCTCGTCGCTGATCGGCGATTACGTCTACTTGGTCGACGTCAAAGACGACAACAATCGCCTCTCCTACGAGAACGCACGCCTACGCGGCCGAGTGCGCGAGCTCGAGCATGCGGAAGCGGAGAGCCGGCGATTGCGGCGCCTGCTCGGGATTCGAGACACCATCCCAGACGAGACTGTCACGGGCCTCGTTGTCGGCAAAGACACGGCAGAGTTCTTCCGCGTAGCCCACGTTACCGTCGACGCGCCGAACCCGCGCATCCGCGTGAACATGCCGGTCGTTGCGCTGGACGGCGCGGTCGGCACGGTCGAGCGCGTAGCGGGTGAAAAAGTGATGGTGGAGCTCGCAGTCGACTCCGGTTTCGGTGTCGACGTCGTGGTCGAGCGCACCGGCGCGCGCGGCTTCGTGCGCGGCACCGGTGAGCGCGCGCGCTACGCGGTGCGGGTCGAGTACATGCGGCGCACCGACGAGGTCGAAATCGGCGACCTGCTCGTGACGAGCGGCGTCGGCTGTCGTTTCCCGAAAGGGATTCCAGTGGCGCGCATCAACAAGCTAGAAAAGCGCGATTTCGGCATCTACCAGGGCGTCGAAGCCGTGCCGACCGTGGATTTCTCGCGCCTCGAGGAGGTCGTGATCATTCTGAACGACTCGGACGATTGCGACATGGCCGCCAAGAACAAGCGGGCCCGCGTGCAACACTGAGGTGCGAAAATGCGCGGTGCAGCCTACGTCGCAGTCGCAGTTCTCCTGCTCCTAGTTCAAGCCAATCTCTATCGCGTGCTTGGACCCGTAGGCTCGTTGCTGGGATGGCGTTGGGTGCACGGAGCAACGCCGAGTCTGGTGCTGCCGATGATCGTGTTCGTCGGCGTTCACGAGATATCGATGGCCAAGGGAGCGGTCCTGGCTTTCGCGATCGGCTACGCCGAAGACATCTTGGTCGGAGCGCCAATTGGGCTGCTCACGTTCGTGTCGGTCGCGGTCTGGTGGCTTTCTCGGATCGCCGGTGTGCGTCTCACCGCCCAAACTTGGCTGACGCGAGTCACTCTGGGCCTCGTGTTCTCGCTCATCGAGGGTGCGCTGCTCCTGGTGTTGCTGGCCGTTTTTGGCAGCGACAACCGCAGACCCGTCGAGCTGGCGAGCGTCGTGCTGCCCCATGCTCTGTCCACCGGGCTGTTTTCTCCACTGATTTTCCGTCTGGCGCAGCGTTTGCGCCAAGGTCCGACACCCGTGCGGGCGCCGGCTGAGGGGACGTCGTGAGTTTCCTCGTGCAGCGCTCGGACGTCGGCGAGTTTCGACGTCGCTACCGCTGGTTGGTGCTGTTCGTCTTGGTCGCGTTCAGCGTGCTGATTGGCCGCCTGGCAGAGCTTCAGATCATCGAGGGCGACATGCATCGCGCCCAGGCTCGCCGCAACATCGTGCGTGAGCGCTACCTGGCGACCACGCGCGGCGTAATCCGTGACGCCTATGGGCGGGTGTTGGCAGCGAATCGACCCGCGTACACGGTGTACATCACTCCCGGTCGCGTCGATTTGGAGAGTACTTGGCCGCGGCTTTGCCGCCTGCTCGGGCTCGACGAAAGTGAGAAGGCGCGCTTCGAGACCCGCATCAAAGAAGCGCAAGCCGCCGTGCTCGCACAAAAGGCGACGAAGGAGCGCGACAAAGAGCGCGACCGCCGCGCCGAGCAGCAGGTCGTCCTGAAATACGACGCCGACCGGGATGCCGTGGCGTGGCTCGAGACGCACAACCCCGTTGGCGTCGACGTGAGCCCGACTCCCGTTCGCTATTACCCTTACGGCGAGCTCGGAGCGCATCTCGTCGGCTACATGCGCGAGGTGGATGCGGATGCGCTGTCACGCCTCGAGGATCGCGGCTATCGGGCAGGCGATCGCATTGGAGCCGTAGGCATCGAGCGGCGTTGGGAAAGCTATCTGCGTGGCCAGCGCGGCATGCGCAAAATGTTGGTGGGTCAGCGCGGCAAGCTCAACCGGGATAGCGCCGATGAGCTCGAGGCGCGTTACCTCGAGGAACCTCGCCGTATCGAGCCGATCCCGGGTCGCGACGTGTCGCTCACCATCGACATCGATCTGTTGGCGTCGGTGGAGAAGGCGCTGCGCGGACAGGCAGCGGGTGCCGTGGTCGTGGTCGACGTCCGAACGGGGCGCATTCTCGCCGCGCTTTCCAAGCCGAGCTTCGATCCGAACGTGGTGTCCGGCGGCGGGGGGATCGCCGCGGCGGCCGACGCTTTTCGCCGCTTGAATGTAGACCCGCTGAAGCCGACACTCGACAAGACCATCTCGGCTGCGTATCCGCCGGGCTCGACGTACAAGCCCTTCAGCGCGTTGGCGGGCCTCGCCGACGGGCTCGTAGATCCAGCTGCAGAGGTCGACTGTCGCGGCGGCTACGAATACGGTAAGCGCTTCTTTCGTTGCGAGGGCATTCACCGTCACGTGAATCTGCACTCCGCGATCGTGCAGTCCTGTAACACGTATTTTTATGACCTCGGCGCGCGCGTTAGCATCGATCGTCTCGCGGCCACCGGCCTCGACTACGGCTTCGGCATCAAGACCGGCATCGGTGTAAATCCGGAGGCGCGCGGGCGCATGCCGACCCGGGCTTGGTACACGCGACGCTATAAGGAGGCTTTTCGCGGCGGCTTTACGTTGCTCTCCGTGATCGGCCAGGGCGCGACCACGGTCACCGTGCTGCAGCTGGCGCTCGCATACGCGGCGCTGGCGAACGGCGGCACCTTGTATCAGCCGCAGCTCGTGCGCAGCATCGAGACCAGCGATGGCACGGTCGTCCAGGAATTTCCACCGCGTGTTCGGCGCATGGTCGGCGTCGACGCGGAGCACTTGGAGATCGTGAAGCGCGGTCTCGAAGGCGTGGTCGCCGAGAAACAAGGCACCGCGCACAAGGAAGCGTTGCCGGGCGTGGACATGGCCGGAAAGACCGGCACCGCGCAGGTCACCCACGTCACGTCACGCGGCGTCGATCCGGATCGCGTCTGGTACTTCAACCGTGCGCACGCCCTGTTCGCTGCATTTGCGCCCTCGAAGTCACCGGAGATCGCAATCGTTGTCTTGATCGAACACGGCGGCGGTGGCGGCAAGAACGCCGTGCCAGTGGCGATGCGCGTCACGCGCGATTGGCAGAAGCTCAAGGAGACCCGGCTCTCCGCGCGTTCGAACCCTGGTGACACCAGCCGGAGCAATCTCTGATGCGCGGCGATCGGATGTCGTTTCGGACGGGACCCTATGTCGACATGCCGCTCATGCTGGCGGCCGTCGGGATTGTCACGCTGGGGCTCGTGAACCTGTACAGCGCGACCAGCGTGTACGTCGAAAGTACGCAAAATTCCCGGCTCGCTGACAACTATGTGTCCCAGATTTACTGGGTCGTGGTCGGCGCCCTGCTCGCGATCCTAGCCGCCGCCATCGATTATCGGCACTACGAGCGGCTGTCCACATTTCTGTTCGTGGGCGGCATGATCTCGCTCGGCCTCGTCTTCATCTTGGGCAACGATATCCGTGGCTCCTCGCGTTGGATCAACCTGGGCGGCTTCGCGTTCCAGCCCAGCGAATTCATGAAGATCGTCGTGATCTTGATGGTCGCGCGCTTCGTCCACAATGATCCGAAGACCGAGCCGCGCACTCTGATCGATCTCGCGCCGCCGTTGTTGGCGACAGCCGCGCCGTGCGCAGCCGTGATGGCACAGCCGGATCTTGGCACCGCCATCATCTATGCGCTGATTTGCATCTCGATTCTGGCCATGAACCGGGTCCGGCGAGGCAGCATCTTGGTCGTAGTTCTGGCGGCCAGTGCGGCGTTGCCGTTGGCCTGGTACTACGTGTTGCGCGACTACCAGAAGGCGCGCATCACGAGCTTTCTTCACCCCGAGGCCGATAAGACGGGCACGGGCTGGCACGCCCTGCAATCTCAGACGGCCATCGGAAATGGCCAAATCTGGGGTGAGGGGTTCATGCAAGGTACGCAGAACCAGTTCGGGCTGTTACCCGACCAGTTCTCCGACTTTCCGTTCGCTGTGTTCGCGGAGGACTGGGGGTTCCTGGGCGGGGTTGTGCTAATCGCGCTCTACGCGTTCTTGTCGATTTGGGCGGTCCACATCGCGTCGCAGGCCAAGGATCGCTTTGGTGCCGCCGTGGCCATCGGCGTAGGCGCGATGGTCTTTTGGCATGCCATCTGCAATATCGGGATGGCAACCGGAGTCTTGCCAGTCGTGGGGATCACGCTGCCGCTGTTTTCGTACGGCGGCTCCAGCATCGTGACCATGATGATCGGCCTCGGGCTGCTGATGAACGTATCGATGCGGCGCTGAGCGCGCGGCCGGCGTTCGCTCCTGACGTTTGCGCGTGAGCGACGTCGCTTGCGTGGGATTCGACGTGGACGAGCCGACGCTCGAGTCAGTCCATTCGGAACAGATCGTCGAGGTCGTCACGCGAGAGGTTCTTGGCGCCCCCCATGTCCTCGCTCAACACCGAGGCCACGAGGTCCTTCTTCTTCTGCTTGAGTTGCAGAATCTTCTCTTCGATCGTGCCAGCGGCGACCAAGCGATACACGGTCACCACGCGCTTCTGTCCGATGCGATGCGCGCGGTCGGAGGCCTGATCTTCCACGGCCGGGTTCCACCAGGGGTCGAAGTGAATCACGGTGTCGGCCGCTGTTAGGTTCAGCCCAGAGCCGCCAGCCTTCAAACTGATCAAGAAGACCGGAATCGTGGGATCGGTCTGGAAGCGGTCGACGCGCTCCTGGCGATCGATCGTGCTGCCATCGAGGTACTCGTAGCGCACCTTGTCCTCGTCCAACGCCTCGCGGATGAGCTTCAGCATCGACACGAACTGGCTGAAAACCAGCACCTTGTGCCCGCCGGACTCGACCTCGTCGATCAGTTCGCGAATCGCGGCGAGCTTGCCGCTATCGTCGTGACTAAACTCGCGCGGCAGGCCCAACAGACGAGGATCACACGCCGCCTGGCGCAACTTGGTGAGCCCAGCAAGGATGTGCAGCTGACTCTTGGCGAGCCCCACGCGTTCCACCTCGCCCATGACGGTGGCCCGGACCTCGCGCAACACCTGAAGGTAGATTGCCTTCTGATCGGGCGGCATGTCGATCAGCTTGTCGACCTCGAGCTTGGGCGGCAGATCCTTGGCGACCTCGAGCTTCGTGCGGCGCAGGATGAACGGGTGAATGATGGCGCGCAGTCGCGCCGCCGCCTTCGAGTCTCCCTGATCGATTGGGCGCGCGAACTTTTCCTCGAATTTTGGCAGCGGGCCGAGCAAGCCCGGGCTCACGAACTCGAAGATCGACCAGATCTCGCTCAGTCGATTTTCGATGGGCGTGCCGGTGAGCGCCAGGCGACGCTCTGCGGAGAGCTCTTTCGCGGCCTGCGCCGTCGCGCTCAGAGGATTCTTGATGTTCTGAGCCTCGTCCAAGATCGCATAGTCGAGGCGCAACTTCTTCAGCAAGTCGATGTCGCGGCGCAGTAGCGCGTAGCTCGTGATCACCACGTTGGCGCTCTCGAGCTCCTCCATTTGATCCTTGCGACCAGCGCCATGCCAGAGCGCCGTGCTGATCGTCGGAGAGAAACGCTCGATTTCCCGGATCCAGTTACTTACCACGCTGGTCGGCGCCACAATCAGGACGCGCAGCGGCTGCGTTTTCTTTTCGGCCTTCAGGTTCAGGAGCAGCGCGATAGTCTGGATCGTCTTACCGAGACCCATGTCGTCGGCCAAGACGCCGCCCGAGCCAATCTCGTGGATGAAGGAGAGCCAGGATAGCCCTTGCTCTTGATAGGGGCGCAGCGTGGCTTTGAGCGCTTTAGGCTTCTTGGCGGCTTTGATCTCGTCGATCGACGCCAGGCGTTGGAACAGTTGCTTGGTTGCGGCGGCGACTTGAGCGCTGGTGGCTTGCTGCAGCAGTTCCTGTACGCGACCTGCGTGCGAGAGCGGGATCTTGCCGTTCTTCCCGCCAGCCTGAATCAGCTCGATCTCGCGATCGATCATGGCCTTCACGCGATCGGCGTCGAGCGGCGCGTAGGAGTTGTCCGACAGCCGAACGTACTTCTTGCCCTCGCGGAGGCAGCGCTCGAGCTCCTCGCGATCGACGCCGACGCCATCGCTCTCGTAGCTGACCTTGACGCTGAGCCAGTCGACTCCGCTCGCCACGCGAGCGTTCATCGCGAGCGGCGCGCTCCTCACGTGTGCCCACCAACTCTTCGGGAATGTAGAGGTCCCAATCCTCGGGCAATGAGCCCACGCCCTCGGACCAGAAACGAATTGCGCTCTCACCCTCGGCGATGAAGTGCTCGCCGCTCTCGTCGGGTCGCAAGCCAAGCTCCAGCAATTGATGGACGGCACCTTGCTGGGCCGCGATGTCGCAGCGGATGCAGCGAGCGCGCTTTTGACCATCTTCGGGCGGCACAATCATGATCGGGGGGGAAATGCCGTCCGCGCGAACCTCGACCTCGCGGGCGCCATACGCGGCGCGCAGCGAGACTTCGACCTGGGTCAGGCCACCGCCGGCGCGGAGCCGAAATTGGGGCTCGAGATCGATGACGTCGGCGACCTGCGAGAGCTCTGGCAGCTCCGCCCCGATTTCGAGGGCGACCTTGGGCAGGCCGTACGTGATCAGCCCGATGAGCTCGGAGGCTGGCTCCGCAATCGTCGGGCTACGCAAGAGTCGACGCAATGCGGCCGGCGACACGCGATGATCGAGCGGGCGAGCGATGCCCTCGCTGGTGTCGATGTGATACCCCGGGGTCCCCTCGAACCAACCGCCGCTGGTCAGAGAGAAGCGACGTCCGTCGCTCGGGCGTTCGAACGTGACCTTGGCGACGATCGTGTCGCTCACCATCTCGAGATCGAAGCGCGGCTTCAGTGGCTCGTCGGCGAAGCGCAACTGTGCGAGGGCCGGCTCCAACAAAACGCGACGTTCACGCAGTAGCGGCAGGAGTTCGGCCGCATCTTCGCCGCGAATGTCGACGGCCGGGTGACGCGGATTTCCGCTCTCGAAGCGAGCGAGGACCCTTAACCCATTGCGGTCCGGTGTAGGCGCCGTGGTCTGCCAGCCGAGCGCCGCGCTCGGCAAGAGCGGCGCGCGGTTGTCCACGTCGAGCACTGTCACCGTGAGCCCGCCTTGGCGCACGTGAACGCGAAACTCGAGCTTCAGCGAGCGTACCGAGCCATCGGGCGAAAGCCAGGCGCCAATACCCGTCGACCGCGCACTGGCTTCGGGCGCTGGGGCAGGGTAGTGGCCCGTCGGCACTGGGTTTGGTTGTACTTGAGCGCGGCGTCGACGATCGCGCCGCCGAGAAGCCTTGCCGCCGTCGGCGTTGCCGC
>JAEUAF010000676.1 GCA_019695485.1 Sorangium sp. | reverse complement strand
TGGTGATTGAGCGCGCCGATGGCGGTTTCACCAGAGAGCCGAGCAGCGTGGATGCCGAAGGCACCTTCGCGACGCTGGTGAACCTCTTGCCGCGTCAAAATTCCAAGTTCACGCCGCGCGGCGTGCTGGCCGATGGCACGCGCATTCCGCTGCATCCCGAGAGCTTTTCCATCACACACGGGGTCACGCTGGGCGAACCCCCGCTCTCGCGAACGGTGGGCGTGGCTCTCGCCGACAACCGCGTTCAGGTCTACTTCGAGCGCGGCTCGCCGCTGCCGATCCGACGTTCCTTCGTGCTGCGCACCGCGGAGACGATCAGCGCGGGTGGCGACGGCTACGCGCTCCGCGTGCCAATCGTGCAGGGGGAATTTACGCTCTCGCATCTGTGTCGCCTGGTCGGGACCCTCGAGATCCCGAGCAGCGCGCTCAAGGCCCGGTTGCCCGCTGGCAGCGAAGTGGAGCTCACGCTCGAGCTCGATCGCGGCGGTCAATTGCGGGCCACGGCGCGCATCAGCGGCGTCGAAGGCTTGTTCGATCGCGTGGCGCTGCTCGTCACTCCAAAGCTCTCGCTCGAAGCCATGAGCGGGCTCCACGCCGAGCTCGTGCGGCGCGCCGGTGAGCTCTCACGCGCCGCGTTTCAGCGCGGCGCGAGCAAGAGCGCTGGGCGGCTGTCACAGGCCATGACGACCCTCGAGGACGCGGCGCAGAGCCTCGGTGCAGCGCGCGGTGGGGATCTCGACGCTGGGGAACAGGCTCGCCGCGGCCTCACCGAGGTCGACGCGCTGCTGGCGGAGGTCGAAGCCGCGCAGGCCTGGCCTGAGCTCGAAGCGCGCATCGAGCAGAAAACCATGATCGCTCAGAGTTGGCTCGCCGCCTACGGTACCGATGCCGAGCGCGGCACGCTCGACAAGGCTGAAAAGGCCGCTCGCCGCGCGCTGGTGGCGCATCAAGCCGAAGAGATCGAGCGGCAAATCGCGATCATCCGCCGCTTGACGGACGGCGCCTACTTCCGCGATCCCGACTCGTGGGAGCGAGAGTTCGAGCATTGTGCGTCGCGCGCCACGGAGCTCAACGACCCACGGCGCGGCAACGAGCTCATCGCCGAAGGCAGGGCCGCTCTCCGCGGCGGGCAACGCGACCGACTCGAACGCATCGTGCGCGAGCTGTGGCGGCTCAGTCCGGTCGACCGCAAAGAGCAAGCCCAAAGCTACGGGTCGGGGGTCAGGTCTCGGTGAGCCACAGCGATCCCCTCGAAGCCTGGCGCCAAAATCCTTTCTTCGTGCTCGAGCTCGAGACCAGCGCCACGCGCGTGGAGGTCGAGCGTGCCGGACAGAAGCTGCTCGCGTTACTCGCGGTCAAGAACGAAGCGGCGCGCCATTGCACGACGCCGCTCGGCCCCATCGTCCGCGACGAGGACTCGGTGCGAAAGGCGCTGGCAGCGCTGCGCGACCCCAACGCCCGCGTGGTCCATGAACTGTGGGCGAAGCTCACGTTCGACGCGCCTGCGCCCGACGCAATCGGCGAACCAGGTTGGGACGAAGCGCCTGCTGCGATCGGCTTTCTCGGAGCATGGCCTACCCGGTAGCGTGGCTCGTCATCATCCTCGTGCGCGTCCTCTTGGGACGCAACGGGAGCACGCAGTTCGAAGTACGCCGATCGCTAAGGGTCCTACTCGTCAAACTGGTCGTCGGCGTTCTGTTTTTTGCGTGGGTCGAGGGGCTCACCAAACAGCGCCTATTCGTGGCGCCGATCCTGATCGTCTACTTCGCGCCCACGTTGCTGCTGCGCGGAGTCTTTGTCCCACTCGGCTGGCCACGCGTCGCCTACTATTTCGCGCGCGTGACCTGGCCGCTCGGCTTCTCCGATTCGGACGCGGTGGTGGCTTGCTTCTACGGAGCCGTGGCGCTCAGGGGGCGCAGCGAGCTTTCTGCAATCAAAAAGTTCGAAACGACGCTCGGCGCAGCAACGAAGCTCGACGGCGCCGGCCTGGTTAGCCTGGGTCTGCTCGCAGCGGCGCGCGGGGACATGCTGCGCGCCATCGAGCTATTTAGCGTGGCCGACACGCTGCACTCTCGCTTCATTTCGCGCGAGGCGCGCCGCGTGGCGCGCGACTATCTGATTGCCCACGCTGCCGAGCGCGGCGCATGGCAAGCGGTGATCAGCCTCGGCCTGCAGCGCAAGCCGAACCTGCGCTGGTCGTACTTGCTCGCGCGCACGGCGCAGCGCTTGACGCGTCACTCCGGCGCACCGTCGCGTGTCGCCCTGTATTTTTGGTGGCTGCTGGCGCCGCGGCGGCGCAAGACCTGGCCACTCGTCAAGCGCGCGTTGGGGGTCCATCCTGCGCCTTTGCCTGCCGAGACGTGCGCCCCTTCGGAGCTGCCAGAAGCGCTCGCCCGACTGGCTCACGCCCTCGCTGCGCCTACCGGCGTTCGGACGAGTCTCCGCGCCGCACTCGACGGCGTCGAGCAGGCGCTGGCTTCCGCCGCGACGGAGGCCAGGCTCGAGCGACGCCTGCTCGGTCTCTCGCTGCAGCGAGACGTCGACGCAATCTTGCTCGCATTTCGCGCCCAGCTCGTCGAAATGCTGGTCTCGCACATCGAGCACGATCCCGAGCTCAGAGGTGGACCCGCCCTGCCCGGCCCTTTTCAAGACGCCTGCGTCGAGCTGAAGCAGATCGCGTTCCGCGAACTCGACGCCCTATGCCTCGACTACCGCACGCGCACGAAAGAGCAGGACTCACTCAGCGCTGACGCCGAGTGGCAACTCTGGGCTCGTTTTCGCGCGAGCGGCGAGCGCTTGCTGCGAGCAGACCCCGAGGCTCAGGCCGAGCTCTTTCAAAGCACCTTCGCGACCCTCTGCAACTTCGCCGTCTTCCAACACAATCAGCGCAAGCGCCTCGCGCTGGCGCATTCGATGTACGACTGGCTGCATGCCTACGCCCACGTCTCGCCGAGCGACTCGCTCTTGCTCGCGAGGAATCTGAAGGCAGCGCTGTCGTAGCGCGGCGTATGATTTGCTCCTGCGACCAAGCGGCACTACCAAAGAGTTCGATGCGCGAGATCCGCACCCGCGCGGCAGCGTTCGAGGAGGCCCGAGCGTGAACTACTTCATCTACAAAGTGCTGGTTCCGTGCGCTGAGTGCGGGGAGAGCCTCTCCCCACGCGGGCCCGAGCTCATGCTCGACTGCAGTGCCTGCGGCGAACGGCTCGAGCTCTCGGCGGAGCGCTGGCGAGCACTGCTGAGCTTTCGACAATACGCGGCCGAGTTTGCGCTGCGCGACGGGACGACGCGAGGCAGCTCGTTGACTGACGGCGAGCTGCGCGTCTTCGTTCGCTGGGGGCCGGCGTTGCCGCGCTGCGCGGCGTGCCAGGCGCATTTGGCCGTGGGAGCCCTGCCGCCCGGCGCCGACGGACAACTCCGCTGCGCTTGCGGCGCGATGAGCTCGACGTTCCCGGCACCGGCCTGGCTGCGAGCCGTCGTGCCGAGCGCCATACAGGTGTTCGGCGCGGAGCGGGAAGGTAGTGCGGCCGGTGCGGCCGGTGCGGCCGTCGCCGTGTCGAGTGCCGCGTCTAGGCTCGGGCGCCCTGTGCAGTTCGCGTGCCCAGTGTGCGGGGGGAATTTGGCGGTCACCCAAGAATCTCCGCGAATCCTGAGCTCCCACGCGGGCCTCGGTGAGTTACTACCCCGCCTTTTTGCGACCAGCCCGCAACAGGCAAACCAGGAGGAATGAGCTAAGATGCAGGCACTCATGGCACCGGTGAAGGCCCACGTCCGAAACGGCTACTTTGTCAGCGACGAACCCGCCAATTTGCCAGAAGGCACGCCGGTCGAGCTGCAGCTGGTGGCCACTGATCCGTGGTCGGCCATGGACCCTGAGGAACGCGCCGAGCTCGAGGAAGCGATCGAGGAAGGCTACCGCGACATCGAGAACGGTGACGTGGTGGACGCTCGCGAGTTTCTCGCGGAGCTGCGGGCCAAGAACGCGTGAGAGTCAAGCTCTCGAAGCGGGCGGAGAACGCGGTGCGTCGCATTGATGCGCGCTGGCGAGCAGGCGCTGATCATCCCGATGTGTTTCTTTCCGAGATGGGCGCCGCCGTCGAATTTCTCGAGACGGTGAGCACGCCCGGCACACCATGCCCGACGAAAAAGCATCCTCGGCTCAAGCGCATCTTGCTCGAGAAGTCGAAGTGCCACGTGTATTTCGAGACGAATGAACGCCAAGCGCTGCTCAACGTGATTGCCGTGTGGGATGGACGTCGCGAACGTCCTCCGAAGCTCTGAGCTAGGAGCAGCGTCGGGGCA
>JAEUAF010000671.1 GCA_019695485.1 Sorangium sp. | reverse complement strand
TGCTAATTTTTCGCCGAGCGCGGCCTCCCTCGGCCTCCTTACCGGCTGCGCTCTGCTGCTCGCTGCACCGATTGCCCGCGGACAGGCGGCCCCGCCCCCGGGCACGGAGGTTCCCCCGGCGGACGCGCCCGTGCCTGCGTCGCCCACGCCGAGCGCCAACGAGCTACCCGCGCCTGGAACATCCACGACCTCCCCAGCGCCGACGTCGCCGACGGCTGCACCGGCTGCACTTGCGCCGATCGAAGCGCGGACCCCTCCCCCGCCACGCGAGCCCCCTCGGCCAGCGACGCTCGTCGAGCCCACGTCGCCCGAGCCCTCACAAGACCCCAGTGCGCAACTGGCGGGCTTCTACGATGAGATTTTCTTCATCCGCGAACGCACTGACAACTTTCGCCTCTACATCCAAGGTCGCGCCAACGTCGACGCTTACGTGCCCTTCGGCCCCGGGCTCTCCGGACTCTCCGCTGGCAACGCGCTAAAGAGCACGATCTTTCTGCGCCGAGTGCGACCCGAGATCTCTGGCGAGTTTCTGCACCAGTTTCAGTTCAAGATCGAAGGCGATTGGGGCGCTTCGACGAGCGACAACGCGAACGGCCAAGGCGCCACGCTCAATTGCACGGTCGACGCCAAGACCGTGGTCGAGACCTGCTCGCCCCGCGCGGCGAGCGTTCAATCGCCGACGCAACGCCCCTCGTCGCTCGACGTCTACGTGAATTGGTCGCAGAGCAAGTATCTCAATCTACAGGTCGGACAATTCAAGGTGCCGCTCACGCTCGAGAATCGGACTAGTGAGAACTACACGCCGTTCCTCGAAGCTTCCTTGCCGGTGCGCTCGGTCGGCGTGCCCGTCAATCGCGACATTGGCGGCATGATTTGGGGGGAAACGCCGGAGCGCTCACTCTATTACAGCGTGGGCCTCTTCAATGGAGACGGGCCGAATCGACCCAATCCGGACGAGCGCTTCGACGGCATTGGACGCGTCTTTGCGCACCCCCTGATCGGCACGCAAAGTCCGCTGAAAGAGCTGCAGATCGGCGTCTCGGGCCGGCTCGGCTCCCGCAATTCGGACCACGTCGGCTACGACTACCCGGCGCCGTCGACGCAAGGTGGCTACGCGTTCTGGAAGCCGACCTACACAGCACAGTCGGGGAGCTTGGTGCACGTCATCCCGTCTGGCGCTCAGCGCACACTGGCCGGCGAATTGTATCTACCCGTCGGCCCGCTGGAGCTCACTGCCGAGCTCATCTACATCAACAACCGGACACGCGAGACCGTGGACGGCTTTCAGTTGGCTCGGCTTTCGGAGCGCTTTGGCGAGTTGAGCGGCACCTCGTACTACGCCCAGGCCGCTGTTTGGTTGCTCGGTAAGCCGAGCATGCTCTCGCGACCAGGCTATTCGAGTCCGGCACACATCGATTTCAAGAAGCCACCGCCCTCGTTCGGCAACGGCCTAGAGTTACTCGTGAAAGTCGAAGAGGTGCGGCTGAGCTACAAGGGTGGTTCGCGAATCGGCGCGCCCTCGGAGGTCGACGGTGACATCAAAGTCGATGGCTTCTCGGCGGGCCTCAACGCTTGGCTCACCCGCCACGTGCGACTGAGCGCAAACTACGGATTTTACGGCTTTCCGGGCAGTGCGCCGAGCTCGGCGAGCCCTGCGGGCAGCAAGGCGCAGAGCGCTGACCAGCGCGCCGTCGCGCCTGCTCAGCTGCTGAAGAAGGGTGTCGACGACGATGCGCGCAGCAATGGTCACGTGCTGCACGAGTTGATGTTCCGAGTGGGAATCGCGATCTGAGCCAGCCCTTGCGAACCGACCCGCGTCACGCCACGGCGCGGGCCAGCTCGGCCTCGGCTCGCTTCAGGGTAACCGAGAAGGTAGTGCCAACCCCTGTCGCGCTCGTCACCTGGACGCTGCCGCCCATGGCCTCCACCAAATGTTTGACGATGGCGAGCCCGAGGCCGGTGCCCCCGAGCTCTCGCGAACGACCCGCATCGACTCGATAGAATCGCTCGAAGAGGCGCGGCAAGTGCCGCTCCTCGATGCCGGGTCCGGTGTCGGCGACGAGCAGGCTGACGCTGTCGCCGGAAGAGCTCGCCGAGAGCTGCACTCGCGCGGCGGGGCCGCAATACTTGATGGCGTTGTCGATCAAGTTGGTGAGCACGTGCTCCAGCGCGCGCCGATCGCCGTGCACGCGGGGGAGTTCCAGGCCGACGTCGCTCACCAGCAAAATCCGCTTCTTGTCAGCGCGTTCGCGGAACAAGCTCACGACTTGGCTGTAAATGCCCCGCAGATCGATGGCCTCCATGTGCAGGCGCAGCTTCTGCGATTCGATGTGGGAAAGATCGAGCACATCCTCGACCAGATCCTGCAGGCGCCCGGCGTTACGCTCGATGATCCCCAGAAACTGTTGAAGCACCGCGCGATCTTCGGGCAGGCCCGACTGCAAGGTTTCCGCAGCCGATCGGATGGCCGTCACTGGCGTGCGAAGCTCATGCGAGACGTTGGCCACGAAGTCCCGCCGCATCGACTCCAAGCGCCGCACCTCGGTGACGTCCACGAACACCGCAAACAGCTGCCCCTCCCCACCGGGCACGTGCGCCACGCGCACCAGCGTGCGGCGCGGCTTGATCCCGCCGATTTCGATCTCGCGCGTGGCAGGCTCGACCGCGTCGCGCGCCTGGTCCAAGAGCGTCTGAAGGTCCGCGTGGCGGATGGCCTCCAGCAAAGTCTTGCCGACCGCGTCCGCGCCGAGCAAGAGCATCTCGCGCAGCGCCGGATTGACCAACGCGATGCGCCGATCGGCGTCTAACAAGAGCACGCCCTCCTGCATGCCCGACAAGATGCCGCCCAGGCGGTCGCGCTCTTCGCGTAGCTCGTCGAGGGACGCCGAAAGGCTCTGCGCGAGTTGGTCCAATGTGCGACCGAGCTCACCAAACTCGTCACCGCCCGACAGGCCAGCACGCACGCTGAGGTCACCGCGAGCCATGCGCCGTGCCACCTCGGTCAAGCCACGTGCCGTGCGCGAGGCGAGCTCGGCCGCCAGCGACGACATGGCGACAGCGACCGCCAGCGCCAGCAGCAGGGCCAGGGTAAGCGGCCGCACCAGCGCGGACACAGCCTGATCGAGCCGAGTCAGCGGGTAGGAGAGCCACACCACGCAGCGTTCGCCCGACCCGCGTTCTAGGGCAGAAGCCACGCGCAAAATGCCCGCACTTTCGACGGCGCTCGAGCGCTGCGCCCGACCCGAAAGCAGCAAATCCGACTCGACGCGGCTAGCCAGCTCTCGCGCCTCTTCGGGATCGCCGCCCGAGTCGGCCAGCAACGAGTGATCTTTGGCGACGACCAAGACTCGCGCTGAGAGAGTGTGACTCAGATCGCGCACCAACGTTTGCCAGGCGCGCTCCCCGGTGGCAGCCCCGAGCGCCCGCGCGACCAGGAGCGAACGCTCCGCGGCGCGATCGCGCTCCCGCGATCCTAGCTCCACCGCGAGCGCCGAGCGCATCGAGGAGTAGCCCGCGAGTATCGAAATCGATATCAGCCCGAGTGAGACCAGAAAGAGCTTGCCGCGGATCCCAAGCTTCAAGTCGTGGCCTCGTCCGGCGAGCCCACGAAGCGGTAACCGACGCCGCGCACCGTCTCCACGTAGTCACGCGCGGCCTCGAGCTTCTCGCGCAAGCGCTTGACGTGGGTGTCCACCGTGCGGGTCGTGATGTCCGCTTGTATGCCCCAGACGTCATCGAGCAGCGCGCTGCGGGTCTGCACCCGGTTACGCCGGTCGTAGAGTGTTACGAGCAGTTTGAACTCGAGCGCGGTAAGCTCGATCTCCTGCTCGTCCACCCAGACGCGGTGAGCGCCGCGATCGATGCGCAGGCGCCCGAACTCGACCAGCACATCCGTACCTTCCGGCTCGGGCTTTCCGCGCCGCAGCACGGCCTGAATTCTGAGCAGCAGCTCGCGCACGCTGAAAGGCTTGGTGACGTAGTCGTCCGCGCCGATCTCGAAACCCACCACGCGATCGATTTCCTCACCGCGCGCAGTCACCATCAGCACGGGGATCGCCTTGGTCCCCGCGTTTTCTTTGAGCGCCCGGCAGACTTCGATGCCCGAGCTGTCGGGCAACATCAGATCGAGCAAGACGAGATCCGGCTTCTGCTCGCGCGCGAGGCGGATCCCTTCCTGCCCCAACTTCGTCGCGACGACTTCGTGACCGGCCTGTTTGAGGTTGTACTCGAGGACCTGCTGGAGGTCTTGCTCGTCTTCTACGATGAGGATTTTTGCCATCCCGTCCTTCGGGTACCGGCCTCGTGTGACGGTTTGGTGACACGGAGGTAGTAGGCGTGTGCCACTCGGTAGCAGAGCCCGGGGCTGACTTCCAATGGGCCCCTGGGTCGTCGTCGACTGCCCGAGAAACGAAGTGGTGTCCGTCATGCTCCCTCCAACACGTCCGTGCTGCTGCCACCGACCGGGAACAGCCGTGACTCGGCCCCGATGCGCATCCGGCGCCCCCGCCAGGTGACGCTGGTCTTGAATAGACCGGCAGCCCAAATCCCGAGGCAGAGCACGTCTTTACAGAAGATCGCGATGTAGTCGCGGAGCCCCGGGGCTGCGCCGACGAGCGCAGCGTTCAGCGCGCCGTCGGAAAACACCCTCAACAGCAGAGCCAGCAGCAGGGCCAGTGCCCAGTCGAGCGCGCGCCCCGGAGCGGCTCCGCAGCCGACCAGCGCCAACGATCCAAGCAGGAACGGGATCGGGCTCTGCAACGGCTCGAGCAGGTACACCGCCGGGCGGAGCTGGCGGCGCATTTGGCTCCAGCGCAGATGCCGAGCGCAGAATTCGGCAACGCTGCGACGCGAGCAGACAGACTCGAGGATGTGCGCGGAAAGCGCCACGCGAAAGCCTGCCTCTGCGAAGGCCTTACCGAGCACGTAGTCCTCGGCAAGCACATTCTCCACCAGAGCGAGACCTCCGAGCGCATCGAGCTCACTCCGCCGAAACAGCATCGATTTTCCGACCACGCAGGGGTGCGACGCGAGCACGTCGGCGCCGCAAACACCGCGCACGACGAACGAGTTCATGTGCAGATTGTCGAGCCGCGCACCGAAGTCCGCTTCGCCGCTGCCGACGATCACACTCGACACCAGGCCGACCCCCGGCTCGCCGAGCTCGCGAGCCATCGCCGCCAAGTAGTCGGGCCGCGCGCGCACGCTAGCGTCCGAAACGAGGAGCCGCTCGTAGCGTGCACCAGCGCTCAGCATATGCAGGTTATTGACCTTCGGATTCAAGCCGCGCTCCACGGCGCCGGCCAGCACGCGAATCTGCACGTCGGGGAAATCGCGCTTCAAGCGGTAGGCGTAGGCGAGCGCGGGATCAGCCGGATCTTCGCAGCCGAGAATGAGCTCGAACTCGGGGTAGTCCTGCTCGGCGAACGAGACGAGATTCGCGTAGAGCTCGTCGTCCACGCCCTTGAGCGGCTTGCGCACCGAAATTGGAGGACACGCGCCAGTTCGAGGCTTTCGCCCGCGCACGCGCCAGACGGCAAAGTGCGTCACGAAGGTGAGAATCAGCGACACGGCAGAAAACGCCAGACACAACGCCAGCAGAGTTTGCATTTCTCTGCCTCGGCACGCTCCTCCCTGCGCGTGACCCAAGCCTGACGTTCGAGAAACGCTTGCGCAAACTCGACGGGCGCGCGACGCCTCACGTTGCCGCGCTCAGCAGCTGCCGAGTGTCGGAATCTCGGCAAACCGATAGCCGACGCCGCGCACGGTCTCGATGTAGTCGCGAGCCGCGCCCATCTTTTCGCGCAAGCGTTTGACGTGCGCGTCGACGGTCCGCGTCGAAATCTTGGTATCCATCCCCCACACGTGATCGAGCAACGAGCCGCGGGACTGGACGCGGTTTCTGCGATCGTAAAGCGTCACGAGCAGCTTGAATTCGAGCGCCGTGAGCTCGACTTCGTCGCCCTCGACCCACGCGCGATGCGCGTCGCGATCGATACGCAAGCTGCCGAAATCCACCAGGTTGGCCTCGGAGGGCCGTGACTCACTGCGCCTTAGCACCGCCCGGATCCGAAGCAGCAGTTCACGAACACTGAACGGCTTCGTCACGTAATCGTCGGCGCCGAGCTCGAAGCCGACGACGCGATCGATCTCTTCGCGACGCGCGCTGAGGACGACGACGGGTAGGGTTCGCGTCGAAGGGTCGTCCTTGATGGCGCGGCAGATCTCGGTACCTGAAACATCCGGTAGCATGAGATCGAGCAGGACCAAGTCGGGATGCTGTTCGCGCACGAGCGACAGGCCGTCGCGCCCGCGCTCGGCAGCGATCACTTCGTAGCCGGCCGTTCGGAGGTTGTAGTCGAGCACCTCACGAATGTCGGCTTCGTCCTCGATCACTAGAATTCGCGGCATCACCTCGGGCGGCGTAACGCGCAGCTGTGACTAGGTCGTGACGACGACGTAGCAGAATGCGTCACACAACCGATCCCTGCGTCGAAGACACGAGTCCGCGTTACAAAGGCGCCACAGAGGACGAATCGATCCGCGGCGCGAGTCTTGCTGAGACGTCTTTTGGAAACGTGCACCGACGGAGTCCGCCGAGTCGCTCCCCGCCGGGGGCGCCCTTCGCGAGACGAGCCGCCAGGCAAGCGAGCTGCCTCCCTACATCGGCTTACCTCGACGATCCCTCGCCGCCCGCCGCGATTCGGCACTCGAGTTGACATTCGGGGGGGCTCGACCTAATCGGCAAAAAGTGCCTCCCCCGAGGCACCGAGGAGAAGTCGGATGCGGAATCGCTCATGGATCTGGGGCACGGTCATGCTGGCCCTCATCGGATGTGGCCACTCGGAAGACGAGTGGCAGGCGCAGCTTCACAAGTACGAGGCGCTCGCCGCACAGGATAAGAAGGACAAGGACGACCTCGCGCAGGTTCGCGCCGAGCTCGACAAGACCAAGCGGCAGGTCGCGGCGCTTGGCGAGCAGCTCCAAAAGATGGGCGTCAATCTGGACACCTTGAACCAGCAGCTCGAGCAGTCCGGCAGCCAGAACAAAGAGCTCTCGAAGAACCTGCAGGAGCTCACGCAGGCACTCGAGGAATACAAAGCGCGCGCCGCTCAGCTCGAGCGCATTCGCCAGCGCTTCGAGCTCTTGCGCGACAAGTTGAAGAAGCTCACCGACCTCGGACTCAAAGTCGAGATCCGCAGAAACCGCATGGTGATTCGCTTGCCGGGCGACGTGCTGTTCGCCTCCGGCGAAGCCAAGCTGCGCGACCAAGGCCAAAAGGTGCTCGACGCCGTGGCCGACGTCATTCGCAACGACAAGCAACTCTCCGGGCGCTATTTCCAGGTTGCCGGACATACCGATAACAAACCGCTCTCGGGTGGCCGCTTCGGCGACAACTGGGGACTCAGCGTGATGCGCGCTCGCGAAGTTCTGATTTACTTGATCGGCCCCGTGGGCTCGAAGAACGGCGGCGGCGGCCTCGATCCGCTGCGGCTCCACGCGGCGGGCTACGGCGAGACCGATCCCGTCGCCAATAACGAGGCCGACGACGGCCGACAGCAGAACCGACGCGTCGAGCTCGTGCTCATGCCCGACGTCGAAGAAATGCTGGATCTGAAGTCGCTCATCTAAGTGGGCATGCTCGGCCCAGGTTTCTAGCTCTACTGGATTCCTGGGCCGTGCTCCCTGCGCTATCGCGGCTAGGACGGGACGGGCCGTGGATCTGCGAAACCCGGTCGCTCGCCCAATCGTAGTGGTGCGAGTGGTCCGTGACTCTAGCTAGCGCCATCGCTCCGCACGCGTTAGGAATCCCCCGCGTGGATTCCAGGCGCGACGCGATATCGGCCGCCTCGCGGACGGAAGAGCTCATGGAGGCCTACGTCGACGGCAACCCCGACGCGTTCGAGCTCCTCTATCGCCGGCTGTCCCCCATTCTATTCGGCTACCTGTTGCGGCTAACGCGCCAACGCGAGCGCGCCGAAGACTTGCTGCAGGTCACGTTTTCCAAAGTTCACAAGGCCCGTGGCAGTTATCTGCGAGGCGCGCCCGTCCTGCCCTGGGTGCTCGCGATCGCCCGGCGCTCCTTCTTGGATGAGCGGCGTCACGCGAGCAGCCGCACTGAAGATCTCAGTTCAGACGGCAACCTTCCCGAGCCGCGCGCCGAGGATGCCGCCGTGCCGGCGGACCTCTCAGCCGCTCTGGAACACGCCTTGGATGATCTCCCAGAGGGTTATCGAGAGGCCATTCAGCTCACCAAAATCTCGGGCCTAAGCTTGGCCGAAGCGGCGGAAGTTCTTGGCACGACGGAAACCGCGGTCAAGCTTAGAGTTCACCGTGGCTACACCCAGCTCCGTAAAGAGCTCGAGCGCTTCAGCCGAACCGCATGAAGACTACTGACTCCGAGCCGCCGGATTTGCCGTGGCAGGCGCCGCCCATGCCCAGCGGCGATGTGTCGCGCGCAATCCGCGAGCAATGCATGTGCGACATGGCCAAGCGACGGGGCATGTCGACGCGGACGCGCTTGCTAGCGTCGCTCGGGCTTTCGCTCGGCGTGTTCGCCTTGTTCGCCTGGCTCACCCGCGACCAGTATCGCATCGAAGGGACGTTCCGCGGCGCGCTGATCGGCGCGGCCGGTTGGGGCATCGTGCAGACGATGGTGCTTTGGTTCGGCCTGGCAACGCCGCCTGGGCGTCGGTTCTCGCGGCGTCTGCGCTTGGTGCTCGCGGTCGTCACGCCGGTGCTGTTCGTCGGCTACATCGCACACGCGGCCCCGGAATGGGTGACCTTCCACGACGTGTCCCACGGCGCGCGCGCGGCGCATGTGGTGCGCTGCACCTTGGCGGGCTTGTCGTTCAGCACGCTGATCTCGGGCGGCGTGTTCTTGCTGTGGCGTGGCACTGATCCGCTGACGCCTGGGCTGACGGGCGCGCTCGTTGGGCTGATCGGTGGCTTGGCGGGCGGCCTCACGATTGGCATCGCGTGTCCGAGCCAAGAAGGCTGGCACTCCTGCATTTCCCACGGGCTCGGGGCGATTGCTTTTGCGGGGTTTGGTTGGGCGGTGGGACGGCGGCTTCTGGTCCCGTGAAACCCTGGCTCTCGAAACTAATCGACTATGCGCTCTACGCCGCGCTGGCGGTGATCCTGTTCAAGTTCGTTTCGAGGAAGCTCTCGGGACCCAAGGAAGGCGCGGTCGCGGCGCCGTTCGAGATGGCCGTGGTGGGAAAACCAGGTGCCCCGTTTCGACTCGCAGAGCATCGCGGCAAACCGGTCCTGATCGAAGTGTTCGCGAGCTGGTGCCCATCCTGCCAGCGCTCGGCGCCGGCCCTCCGCGAGTCCTGGCAACACCACCAGCACGCCGTCGACTTCGTCGGCGTGAGCGTTGACCCGTCGCTGGACGATGCGGCCCGTGCGCGCGCCGACTGGAACATCCCCTACGACGTCGGTGTGGACGATGGTCATATTGCGCGTGCCTACGGCATCGAGGTGCTGCCGACCTTCGTGTTGGTCGATAGCGCAGGCCGAGTGCGCCGCGTCTCGACGGGATCGGTCTCGACGAGCGAACTCGATCGCTGGCTCACCGAGCTATAGCTGAGGCCGGCGCGCTTCTCCGCGTATGGCGTGCTGACTGGCGTCACGGCGAGCACGCCTATAGCGCGAATGCCACCTTGCTTCCAAAATCGCGCGCCTTACCGTCAGAACACGCCCTTGGAGACGAGACGCTACCTATTCGGAGTCGCGCTCGCCGTCACCTTCGTGATCGGTGCCTGCGCGAGCGGCGATCAGCGCGAGACCCTGCCCGCATCCGGCGGCAGCTCCAACGGAGCCGCCTCGGACGCAGGCGCTCAAGCCACGACGAGCGGAGGCGCGCTGGGTGGTGGTGGCGCGGCCGGTGGCGCTAGCGCAGACGATGACGCGGGCGGTCGTGGTGGCGCGGCTGGTGGCGCTAACGCGGGCGGTAGCGGTGACGCGGGGGGTGTTAGTGGTGCAGACGGTGGCAGCACCTCGACACCCTTCGATACGCCTGCGGTCATGGCCCTGATGCGGCGCGTAGCGGACGCTGAGATCGCGCGCTTTGGCCGAAATAACGACAACGGCTGGGTGCGCGCTGCCTTCCATATCGGTTTGCTTGCGGCGTACAACGCGCTTGGCGACGAGAAATACCGCGACTACACGCTGCAATGGGGCGCCGCCAACCGCTGGCTCTTGCACGACGCAGCGAGCGCTCCTCGCGACGCCGACAACGAAGCTTGCGTGCAGAGCTATGCTGAGCTCTATCTCGCCGCTCCGGATCCGAGCAACGCTGTCATGCTCGCCGCGGCGCAAACGACATTCGACGAGATGGTAGCTGCGCCAACGCCGGGTCGCACCGAGTGGTGGTGGTGCGATTCACTCTTCATGGCGCCACCGGCCCTCGTCCGCGTTGCGCGCGCGACGGGCAAGAACGAATATCTCACCCTGCTCGATACCATGTTCTGGGATACGAAGGACTTTCTCTACGACCCAGTGCAAGGGCTATTCTGGCGAGACAGCACCTTCGTCGGCACGGACACCTACTGGTCTCGCGGCAACGGCTGGGTGTTCGCCGGAATTGCGCGAATTCTCGAAGATCTGCCGCAATCGGACGCTCGCCGCACAGACTACGAGGCGCTGTTCGCGAGCATGGCCGCGCGCCTGCGCGACCTGCAAGCGAGCGACGGCTTCTGGCGCTCGAGCCTGACCCATCCCGCCGACTTCGACATGCCCGAGACGAGTGGCACCGCGTTCTTCTGCTTCGGTCTCGCTTGGGGCATCCATCACGGCTTACTCGACCGCGAAAGCTACCTACCGAGCGTGGTCAACGCCTGGCACTCGCTCGAATCCGCCGTCAGTGCGAGCGGGCGCCTCGGCTGGGTGCAACCGCCCGCGGCAGCACCCGGTGCCTCGCCCGCGGACTCGACCAACGACTACGCCACGGGCGCGCTTCTACTCGCTGGCAGCGAGATCCTGGCGCTCTGAGCCGACACTGCTTCGGCCCTCGCGCAATTGCGCGCGGCGCGCGCTCTGAGGGTGTAGCGAGCGGCACAGCGCGCCGGAGCGCGGCATGGCCGCTCGCCCGCGCTGCCCTCAGACCGGCGTCGGGAGACTCACCATCCAGTGGATGCCGAAGCGGTCGACACACATGCCGAAATAGGGGCCCCAAGGGGCGTTTGCGAGCGGCATATTGACCGCACCGCCTTGACTGAGCGCCGCGAAGGCGCGGTCCGCCTCGGCCTTGTCTTTGGCCACGACCGACACGTGAAAATTGTTTCCGAACGTCACCGGCGGACTCAGACCTTCGACCACATCGCTGCCCATCAAGTGAACGGCGTCGGTGATCGGCAGCTGGACATGCATGATCTTGTCCTTCGCGGCGTCCGGCACATTGGGCATGAACGACGTCTGACCGAACGTCTGGATCATGGCGATCTTCGTGCCGAAGACCGTCTCGTAAAATTCAAATGCCGCCTTGGCGGTCCCCGGAAAGTTCAAATAGATGTGAACGAGCTGCATGGGGAGGTTTTTACACGGTCCGACCTGAGCGCTCCAGTAGGTTGTCGCCTGGCGGCGCGGTTAACCACGGGACCGGCCACGGTGACGGAGCTCACGGCGCCCTTCGCGATGCGCGACCCAGCCGTCTCGAAACATCTGCGCGTTCTCGAACACGCTGCGCCTCATTACCCGCAGCCGCGAGGCTCAGTGGCGCCCGTGCCAGCTCGACGCGGCCCCATTGCGCGAGGTCGCAGACTGGACCGCCGAGTACCGCCGCTTCTGGGAGAAGAGCTTCGATCGTCTCGACCTGCACCCGGCAGAGCTGCAGGGCAAGCACCGCGGAACGGCGAACAAGGAGAAGAGGAATGCCCGTGCAAAGAAGCGGCGCTGACGCGACTCCCGCTGAAGGCGTGGTCGTCAGAGCTTCGGATTCGTCGACGAGCACGGGGTCCCCGTACGCCCCCCGATGTTCCCCGACTGGCCCCTCGACGCATCGATCGAGACCATCGTCACACTCGACAACGTCAGCGGCGGAACGAAA
>JAEUAF010000657.1 GCA_019695485.1 Sorangium sp. | reverse complement strand
GCGTTGACCCCACTCGCCGAAGTCGAAGGCGCCGTCGCTCGTTTGGCAAGGCCGCGCGATCGCCAGCAGCGCTTTTGCACCTTGCTGAATCGATTTCTCTTCGAAGCGTTCGAGCCCGAGCAGCGCTTCCACGTTTTCGAGCGCTTCTACGCGCTACCCGCGGCCACCATCCGCCGCTTCTACGCGCTCGAGATGACGACGACGGATCGCGCCCGCATCCTTTGCGGCCGTCCGCCGCGCGGCTTCAGCGCGTCACGCCTTCTCAGCCAGCGTGCCGCAAACGACCCCACCGAGCGAGCCGGAGATGACGCATGACGCAAGCTGCCCACCAATTAGAATTGATATCCCCGCTAGCCGAGTTCTTACAAACCGAGTTTTCCGCCGATAACCTAGCCCGTACCCTGGAACTTCCGCCGGAGCTTCCGGAGCAGCTCTGGCAGCGGGCGCTCGAAAATCCGCTAGCGTCGATCGCCGAGGCAGGCGGCAAGGAGCTGCGCGGGCAGCTGGTGTCGATTGCTTGGCAAATGGCGGGTGGCCGCGCGGAGCTTCCGCGTGAGCTTTCGGCCATCGTGGAAGCGCTGCATGTAGGCTCGCTGATCATCGACGATATCGAGGACGACTCCGCTCGTCGGCGCGGCGCGCCCACGTTGCACCGCCGGGTCGGCGTGCCGCTGGCGCTGAATGCCGGCAATTGGCTGTATTTCTGGCCGACGGTCTTGATTGCGCGACTCGGCATGCCGCCCGCAACCGAGCTCGCGCTGCGGCGCTCCATCGATCGCGCCGTGCTCGACTGTCACTATGGGCAGGCGCTCGACTTGAGCGTGCGCGTGAGCGAGCTCCGCCAGCGAGAGGTCGCCGATGTCGTGCTGACGACGACGCGGCTGAAGACCGGCAGTCTGATGGCGTTGTCGGCTCGTGTCGGCGCGCTCGCAGCGGGCGCTAACGCCACGACGCTGCAAGCGTTGTCCGCGCTCGGCAGCGAACTCGGAATCGCCCTTCAAATGTTGGACGACCTCAGTGGCCTGACGAGCCAGCGGCGCTGCCACAAGGGGCACGAAGACTTGACGGGAGGCAGACCTACTTGGGTCTGGGCCTGGTTGGCGGAACAGGCCGATTCGGTGCTCTATTGCCGGCTGCGCGCGATCGGAGAAGAAGTCGTGGCTCGCGACACGCATCCGGAGCACCTCGCCTTGCAGTTGCGTGAAATAGTCGCCGAGCATGGGGCGGCGGCGATTCAGCGCCGCGTGTCGAGCGCAATCAGCGCGCTCACGCAGGCCTTGGGTGAACCGCGCGGGCTCGGCGAGCTCACGCATTGGGTCGAGCGCTTGGTGGCTTTCAATGGCTAGCGCGACCCCACTGCACCCCTCTCCGCTCCCCGCTTCGACGCGCTGGAAGCCGGCGTTGGCTGGCGTCGCCTCGGCGCCTCCGCGCATCGCGATCGTCGGCAGTGGCTTCGGCGGGCTCGCCGCAGCGATTCGCTTGCAGGCGCAAGGGCTCAGGACCGTGCTCTTCGAAGCGCGCGACAAGCCGGGCGGGCGCGCCTACGTCTACGAAGATCAAGGCTTCGTCTTCGACGCGGGTCCCACCGTGATCACGGCTCCGCAAGCGCTCGATGAGATCTTCGAGGTGGCGGGTAGACGCCGCGAGGACTACATCCAATTTCTGCCCGTGAGGCCATTTTATCGCTTGCTGTGGGAAGACGGCACGCGTCTCGACTACACGAACGGAGACGCACTGCTCGCCCAAATCGAAGAGCATTGGCCGGGTGATGCCGCGGGCTATTTGCGCTTCGTCGACTACGCCAAGCGGGTGTTCGAAAAGGGCTACGAGCAGCTGGCGGCAGAGCCTTTTCTGCGCTTTTCGGACATGGTGCGGGTGGCGCCATCGCTGGCACGGCTGCGCGCTGATCGCTCGGTCTACGACACCGTGGCGCGCTTCGTGAAGAGTGAGCACTTGCGCCAAGCGCTGAGCTTTCACTCGCTGCTCGTGGGCGGCAATCCGTTCGAGACCAGCGCCATTTATACGCTGATTCACTATCTGGAGCGGGAATTTGGCGTGTTCTTTCCGCGCGGCGGGACCGGCGCTTTGGTGCGCGCCTTGGTGCGACTCTATTCGGAGCTTGGCGGGGAGCTGCGGCTCGACGCCAAGGTGCAGCATGTCGAGGTCGAGCGGCGCGAAGGCCGCAACGTGCACCTCGTGAGCTCTCCGTTCGGTGAACGCGAGCCATTCGATGCCCTGGTCTCGAATTCGGATCTCCACCACACCTATGCGCATCTCTATAAGGGACATCCGCGCGCAGAGCGTAGACAGCGACGCTTGGAGGCGGCCGAGTGGTCGATGTCGCTCTTCGTGCTCTATTTCGGGACGGACAAGAACTACGACATCGCTCACCACAGCGTGATCTTCGGTCGCCGCTATCGCGAGCTCTTGGCCGAGATCTTCCATGGCAGCGAGCTGCCGGAGGATTTTAGCCTCTACCTGCACGCGCCGAGCGTGACCGACCCTTCGCTTGCGCCGGCCGGTTCGGGCGCCTACTACGTGCTCGCCCCCGTGCCGCACCTCGGGCACGCCCCGCTCGACTGGGACGCGCTCGGGCCGGCGTTTGCGGAGCGGATTTTCAAAGCGCTCGAGCGCTACATGCCCGACCTTCGCCAGCATTTGGTGGTGAAGCGTTGGATCACGCCGCAGACCTTCCAAACGGAGCTCTTCGCGCACCACGGGGCGGCATTTTCGCTTTCGCCGTTGCTGTCCCAGAGCGCGTGGTTTCGGCCGCACAACCGCGATCCGGATATCGAGGGCCTCTATCTGGTCGGCGCGGGCACGCATCCGGGCGCTGGCGTGCCGGGTGTCGTGAACTCGGCCAAGGCCACGGCCAAGTTGGTCGTCGAAGATTTGCAGAGGGAGCGCGCATGAGCTCGCCGCGTGAGGTGCTGGCCGCGCATTCCAAGAGCTTTGCGCTCGCCGGCAAGCTGCTCCCGACAGCCTGTCGCGACGAGGCGGCGGTGCTGTATGCCTGGTGTCGACGGGGGGACGACGCCATCGACCACGGTGACCCGGCGCGCGCGGCAGAGCGGCTCGGCCTACTGCGAGCGGAGCTCGCCTCCGTCTATGCTGGCGAACCTCAAGCGGACCCTCTGCTAAACGCATTTCAGCGCCTAGTGCTCACGCGTCAGATCCCCGAAGCCTACCCGCGCGCTTTGCTCGACGGTTTCGCTATGGACCTCGGCGACGTGCGCGTTGCGACGCTCGCCGAGCTCTTGCTCTACGCCTATCGCGTGGCTGGCGTCGTCGGGCTGATGATGTGTCACGTGCTCGGCGTGAGCGAGGCGCGCGCGAAACGCCACGCGGCGCATCTTGGGATGGCCATGCAGCTTACGAACATTTGCCGCGATGTGCAGGAAGATTGGCAGCGCCGGCGCCTCTATTTGCCCCAGGAAATGCTGCTGGAAGCGGGCGCGCCTGCGCTCTCGGCGAAGCTCGGTCGACCACTCCCGCGTGAGGCGGGCGCCGCACTCGCCAACACGGTGCGCCGCTTGCTCGATCTCGCCGAGTCGTACTACCGCTCGGGCGACGCGGGACTCAGATGGCTTTCGCCCAGAGCAGCGCTTTCGGTGCGCGCAGCGCGCCTGGTTTACTCCGCGATCGGTCGCGAGATCGTGCGTCGCGATTGCGACGTGTTTCGCGGCCGCGCCAGCGTGAGCGCCGCCCAGAAAGCCTGGCTCGTGGTGCGCGCCGCGTTGAGCGAGGGGACCGCACGGCTGGTCGCTAGCGGTCGCCGCGCGTTCAGGCTTCCATTCGGCGCGCGGTCGGGACTCACTTCAGAATTCGTTGCGAGCTTACCCGGAGGAGAGCATGAGCAGCCCCGCCTATTCGACGTCTGAGCCGCGCGCGCCCAGACCGGGAGTCGAAGTTCGCGAGCGTGCTCACGGCGACGCGCGGCGTCGCTCCGCGTTTCTCGTCTACGTGGGGCGGGTGAGCGAATTCACGCGCACGGACTGGCTGGTCTACGTGGCCTGGGTTGGCCTGATGCTGGGGCTGGTCTTCGCGACGGGCGGTTTCGTGGCGGTTGGCCACTTTCATGGGGTCGCGTTGCCGGCCGAGGCTTACTGGGTGCCGCTCGGCGCCGCCGTGTTCACGCTCTCAATCGCCATCGACACCGTCGGCCATCGGACCATCTACAAGGCGGAGATCCAGCGCGCCGAAGGTTTAGTGCATGGCATCACGATCTTCTGCGGAATTGGTAGCTGCTTGCTACTATGTCTCGCATACCAGGCTCGCGCGGGGCTCTGGATCCCGGCCATGGTGCTCACCTTGCTCTCCTTTCTCTACAGCCTGATTGACGAAGCGTTCCATTGGCGGCGCTACGTGTCGCAGCAGTCCGACCCCGTGGAGATGTGGAGCCACGTGGGGATCTTCGTCGGCCATTCGGTGATGATGGTAGCCTGGTGGGCTTGGTTCTTTCACGGCTACGCAGGGGTCGCGCAAACCCTGGTGTTCTTGAGTCCATATGGCTGAAGCGCGTTATCGCATCGGCACGGTGGCGCGGCTCTCCGGTCTCTCGACGCACGTGATTCGGGTTTGGGAGCGGCGCTATCAAGCGCTCACGCCCAACCGCAGCGGTGGTGGCGCTCGGCTCTATTCGGACGCCGAGCTCGGGCGGCTGCGCCTCTTGCGCCGCGCGGTGGACGGCGGCCACGCGATTGGGCAAATTGCCACGCTGGACGACGCCGTCCTCGAGCGGCTTGGGGCGCCCCAACAGGCGCCAGCGAAAGCGCTCCCAAGGCTCGCGCCGGCCAACGCCGAATTTGCCGATTTTGCCGAAGAATTGCTGCGCGCTGTGCGAGCCTTCGATGTGACCGAGGCAGAGCGCGTGCTGGAACGCGCCGCCATCACGGTCTCGCCGCGCGCCTTGATCGTAGACTTGCTGCCGCGAGCGCTGCGGCGCATCGGCGATTCCTGGGCCGACGGGGACTTGACCGTGGCGAGCGAGCACATGGCCTCCGCGCTGATTCGGGATCGCGTGGGCGGGCTCCTACGCGAATACCTCCCCGATCCGCACGCCGAGACCATCGTGTTTACGACGCCCGCCGGAGAGCTGCACGAACTTGGAGCACTCTTCGCTGCGGTCGCGGCGTCCATGAACGGCTTCCGCGCTGCCTTTCTTGGTCCGAATCTGCCCGCAAGTCAGATCGCCGAGGCCGCTCGGCGCACGCGGGCCAGCGTGGTAGCGCTGTCGTTGGTATCGCTCGAGGCCTCGCTCGCGGCCAGGGAGGTTCGGGGCGTGAGGCGGGAGCTGGCAGCGGACGTGGAGCTTCTGTTGGGGGGCGCTGCGGCCGTCGAACTGGCCGCCGCGCTCGATGGAGACGCCGTCGTTCACTCGTCGCTGGCGGAGCTGGAACAGTGGCTGGCGGCGCGTCGTAATCGCCTGACCGTTTAGGGGAGGTGGCCCGTTTTTCCGGGTGAGTGCCGGAAAGCCGGCGGTAGGCCCGCTACCTGCTAGATTCTCCTTATGTGCATCATCTGCATCGACTTCGATCGAGGAGCACTCAAGCCGAAAGAAGCGCGACGCGCCCTCGGCGAGATGCGCGAGAAGCTCGGGCGTGAGCACGCGGAGGAAGTCGAACAGAAGCTGCGCGAGGCCGAGGCGACGGCGGAGCAGAAGCCCGGGGCCTGAGCGACCAGAGCTCAGCGAGCGCGCTCAGCCAGCGAGCGGCCGAGAGCTAAGCGCGCGTGTCTCGGAACGAGGCAGCGCGACAAGTGGGCGATACTGAGCCGCGCGCGAGACTGAACCGCGGGCCTGGAAACGCCTCTGAAACTTCTGGTGCACGCCCTTCAAGTTTCCTTCGTGTTGCGGCTGTAGTCGGCGCACAGCGGTCGAGCCAGTGCGCGGGAATGCAGCGGATTTCCTGTGCTCGTGTGGCGTTGGCGCGCTTTCTGCTTAGGGCTGAGCGGCCCTGAATGCTCGAAAAGCTGTTGCAGTTCTCGCTCACCAACCGGTTGTCGGCATTCGTGCTTGCGGCCTTGCTCGCCGGATTCGGCTTTTACGCCTACAAAAACCTCACGATTGAGGCCTTCCCGGATCCTACCGACACCCAGGTTCAGGTCATCACGGTCTTCCCTGGGCAGCCGACCGAGGAAGTGGAACGGCGCGTGTCGCTGCCACTCGAGCGCGCCTTGAACGGGACGCCCGGTGTCACTCGTTTGCGCAGCATCTCGTTGTTCGGGCTGTCGACGGTCACGCTCACCTTTCAAGATGGCGCCGACACCTTGATCGCGCGTCAGCAGGTGGTCGAGCGCATGGCAAACGCCGACTTGCCTGATGGCGTGCGCCCTGGACTCGGTCCCTTGGCAACACCCATCGGGGAAATCTATCGCTACACGCTGGAGGGGCGCGACGTCGATCCGATGACGCTGCGCACTCTGCAGGATTGGGTGGTGCGTCCAAAGCTGCTGCAGGCCGCGGGCGTGGCCGACGTGGTCTCATACGGCGGCTTGGTGCGTGAAATTCACGTGCAGCCCGACCCCGCGCGCATGGCTGATCTGGGCATCGGACTTACGGACGTGTTTGCTGCGCTGAAGAAGGCGAGCGCCAACGCGACCGGCGGCTACGTCGAGCGCGGCGAGGAGATGTTCGTCATTCGCAGCGTCGGAATCTTCAAAGGAATCGAAGATTTACAGCGCGTGCGCGTGGGCTTCCACAAGGGCGTCCCGGTCGCCGTTCGCGACGTCGCGACGGTTAGCGAAGGCTACACACCGCGCCAGGGCATCGTCACTCGCGACGACAATGAGGACGCCGTGGAAGGCATCGTGCTGATGCGTCGCGGTGAAAATCCGACCGTGGTGCTCGAGGGGCTGCGCAAGCTGATCCATGACCTCGACGAACGCGGCCTGCCGAAGGGCGTCGCGATTCACGCCTTCTACGATCGCACCGAGCTCGTCGACACCACGATTCGCACGGTGTTCCATAACCTCGCTGAAGGGGCGGGGCTCGTGGTCTTGGTGCTGCTCGTGTTTTTGCTTTCACTGCGCGCCGCCCTGATTGTGGCCGCGGTGATTCCGCTCTCGCTGGCGGCCTCATTTGCGTACCTGCACAGCCGCGGCATGTCCGCGAATCTGCTGTCGATGGGCGCCGTCGATTTCGGCATCATCGTGGACGGCGCCGTGATTTTGGTGGAGCACCTGTTCCACAAGCTGGCGCCGCACGCGCATTCCGACCACACCGAGACGGCGAGCGATGCGCACGAACCGCTCGCCGCGCGCGTGTTCACGGCGGCGCGCGAAGTAGCGCGCCCGACGCTGTTTTCGCTGCTGATCATCATCGCCGCCTATTTGCCGATATTTTCGCTACAACGCGTGGAAGGGCGCATCTTCTCGCCGCTCGCCAACACGGTGGCGAGTGCCCTCGTTGGCGCGCTGCTGATGAGCTTCACGCTGGTGCCGGTGTTGTGCTTGTTTGCGTTGCGCCGCATGAAGCCGCTGCGCGAGTCGCCTGTGCTGGTCTGGGCGCAGCGGCTCTACGAACCCGTGTTGCGCGGCGCCATGAACAACGTGGGCGCTGTGATCCTACTGGCTACGATGTCGCTCGGGGCGACGGCGGTGCTGCTACCCCGGCTCGGATCGGAATTCTTGCCGGCCCTGAATGAGGGCGCAATCTGGGTCACCATCGGCCTGCCCCGCAACGTGTCCGTGAGTAAGGGTCGCGAGCTCACGCCCCGCATCAAGCATCTCCTGCATCGGACGCCAGAGGCCACCGAAATCATCACCCAGCTCGGCCGGCCCGAAGACGGCTCGGACACCAAGCTGCCTTCGAACCTCGAGATGATGATCAAGTTGCGGCCGCTGAAAGAGTGGCGCCCGGGCATGAAGACGCTCGACGACATCGTCGCCGAGATGACGCACAATCTGCAGGAAGTGCCGGGAATCGAGTACAATTTCTCGCAGCCGATCCGCGACAACGTGAACGAGAATATTTCCGGTCAGCAGGGCCAAGTCGCGCTCAAAATCTACGGCGACGATCTCGATCGCTTGCAAGCGGCCGCGGAGAAGGCGGCCATGACCATCAGCCAGGTGCCGGGCGCGGCGGACGTCGGCGTAGTGAAGGCGGGCGAGATGCCTCAGCTGGCGGTGCGCGTCGATCGCGGTGCGTTGGCGCGCTACGATCTCGATCTCGCGGACGTGCAGGACTACATCGAGACGGCGATGGGTGGCCACATCGCGAGCGAGATTTGGGAGGGGGAGCGCCGCTTCGACGTTACCGTGCGTCTGCCTGCCGCCACTCGCGAAGACGTGGAGAGTATCCGGCGCATCATGATTCCACTCGACAGCGGGCAGTTGATCCCGCTGGCGGCGGTGGCCGACGTCAGCATGGGCACCGGGCGCGCGGCCATCACGCGCGAAGGCGGGCGGCGCTACATCGGTGTGCGCATGAACGTGCGAAATCGCGATCTG
>JAEUAF010000615.1 GCA_019695485.1 Sorangium sp. | reverse complement strand
CTCAGCACGTCCTCGAGTTGCACGCGATCGAAGCGATCGAGCCGCGCAGCGCGTTCCGCGCCCAATGCTTGGACGACTAGCTGGGCGGGGCCGTGGCTGGCGCTCGGCCGAGCTCCGCCGCTGAGGCGTTCGACCTCCTCGGCGACGACCTTCTCCGTGATGCGGCCGCCCTGCGAAAGCGTGGCCATGCGCGTGACTGCGGCGTCAAAATCGCGGAAATTGCCGGGCCACGACCAACCGCGCGCAAAGGTGAGGAAGCGCTCCTTGGCCTCGCGGTTCATCGTGATGTTGACGCCCAGCGTGCGCGACACCTGCCCGAGCTCGAACTCGAGGTTGGGCTGAATGTCCTCTGGTCGCTCGTGCAGGGCGGGCAGTGCAAAGGTCCACAGATTGATGCGGGCAAACAGGTCCTCGCGAAACTCACCGCGCGCAATGCGGGCCAAGAGCTCGCGGTTCGTCCCGCAGATGAGCTGAAAATCACTGCTCACCTCGCGGTCCGAGCCCATCGGATAGAAGACCTTCTCCTCGATGGCGCGGAGGAGCATGGCCTGCTCGTCGCTGCCGAGTTCGCCCACTTCGTCCAAGAACAGCACGCCTTGGTCGGCCTTGCGCAACAGCCCGGGACGATCCGCGGTCGCGCCAGTGAAGGCGCCCCGCGTGTGGCCGAACAGCGTGCTCATCGCGGCGTCTCCGCGCAAAGTGGCGCAATTGAGCTCCGCAAATTGGCCGGACACCTGTCGGCGCGCCTTCTTGAGCTCGAAGATGCGCCGCGCGAGCTTACTCTTACCCGCCCCGGTCGGCCCCGTGAGCAAAATGGGGGCCCGCGAGGCAATCGAGACCTGCTCGATACGCTCGATCAAGGCGTTGAAGCGAGGGTTCTTCGTCTCGATGCCCGACTTCAGGAACGAACGCGCCTCGTCCTTCTCGGTCTGGAAACGTGCGGCGAGTCGATCGTACTTGGAGAGATCGAGGTCGATGATCGTGTATGTGCCGGGGCGCTGCGGCGTGCGGTCGCCGGGCGAAGTTTGCAACAGTCGCGCCGGGAAGTAGCGAGACTCGGTCAACAAGAACAGGCAGATCTGCGCGACGTGCGTGCCGGTCGTGATGTGAACGAGGTAGTCCTCCTTGTCTAGGTCGAACGCATAGCTACTCGCGAACGCGAAGAGCTTTTCGTACACGTGCTCGAAGTCCCACGCATCGCGAAAATCCATCACGTGCGGCACGATCTTCGTCTCCGGAGACACGTGCGCGATGTCAGCCATGACTTGCGCCGCCAGCTGCGACACCGCGCTGCCATGCAAGAGCTCCAGACGGTCGACCAGCAGATCCTCGTGCTGGGTCAAGGCGACTGTCGGGCGCCAACGGTCCCAACGCGCGTTGCCCTTGCCCGCGTCGAGCGTGGTTCCCAAGATGCCGATCACGACGAGCTTGCGACGAGCCATGTCCCAAACAATAGCCAGCAATCTCGTATTTATCCTTTGGGATAGTTTCTCTTATCGGAACCCCCTGAAATCATTGGGATTATCGCCGCAAGTGCGCTTGGCATTCAGTGTGCAAGTCTCGTTGCTCATGGAAACGACGAATCTGCACCTCACGCTCGAAACCGCTGGCAAGCCGATCAAGGCCTGGACGGGCGGCGTCGAGTTCGAGGCAGAGGCCGAAGCCCAGCTGCGCCGCGTCGCGTCGCTGCCGTTCATTCACAAGTGGGTCGCGGTCATGCCCGACGTGCATTCGGGGATCGGCGCGACCGTGGGTTCGGTGATAGCGACCAAGGGCGCCATCATTCCGGCGGCGGTAGGTGTGGATATCTGATGCGGAATGATCGCGGCGCGCACCACGCTCTCCGCCTCCGACCTGCCGGATGATTTGCGCGCGCTGCGCGCGGCGATCGAAGCCGCCGTGCCGCATGGTCGTACCGCCAATGGGGGCCCCGGCGATCGCGGCGCGTGGCACGATTTGCCGGCGGCCGTGGCCGCTGGTTGGGCGGAGCTCGCGCCGGGTTACGAAGCCTTGGTGGAAGCATTTCCGAAGCTCGGTCGCGGTGTGAGCGCGAACCATCTCGGGACGCTCGGGACCGGCAACCATTTCATCGAGGTATGCTTGGACGAAGCGGACCGAGTATGGTTCATGCTGCACTCTGGCTCGCGCGGGGTCGGAAACCGCATCGGTAGCTTTTTCATCGAGCTCGCAAAAAAGGACATGCGCACCTGGCTCGTGAATTTGCCCGACGAGAATCTAGCCTATTTGCCGGAAGGGACGCCGCACTTCGGTCAGTACTGGGGAGCGGTCGGCTGGGCACAAAAGTTCGCGGCCAAGAACCGCGAACTGATGATGTCGGCGGTGGTTCGAGCCGCGCAGAACAGCCCCAAGCTGCCGCCGTTCGAGTTGACCGATAGCGCGGTGAATTGTCACCACAACTACGTGGCGCGCGAGCACCACTATGGCGCGGACGTGCTGGTAACCCGCAAGGGTGCGGTGCGCGCGGGCGCGGGCGATCTCGGCATCATTCCCGGCAGTATGGGCGCCAAGTCGTTCATCGTTCGCGGCAAGGGGAACGCGGAGAGTTTTTGTTCGTGCAGCCACGGCGCGGGTCGTAAGATGTCGCGCACGGCGGCTAAGAAGGCCTTCTCCTTGGCGGACCACGCCGAAGCCACCAAGGGCATCGAGTGCCGCAAGGACGCCGACGTGATCGACGAGACGCCGGCCGCTTACAAGTCGATCGATGCCGTGATGCACGCGCAACGCGAGCTCGTCGACATCGTGCATACGTTGCGACAAGTCGTGTGTGTCAAGGGATAGCCCGTGATTACGATTGATGGTTCGATGGGCGAGGGCGGCGGCCAAGTGCTGCGGTCTTCGCTCGCTCTCGCGTTGCTGAGCTCCACGCCGCTGCGGATCCACAAGATTCGCGCAGGGCGCGCGCGGCCGGGCCTGATGCGCCAACACCTGGTGGCCGTTCAGGCAGCCTGCACCATCTCCGACGCAGAGGTGTCCGGTGCCGAGCTTGGCTCTACCGAGCTTGAATTTCGACCGCGAGCGGTTCGCGGTGGCGACTACCGCTTCGCCATCGGCGGCGCGGGCAGCACGACGCTCGTATTCCAAACCATCCTGCTGCCGCTGCTGCTCGCTAGCTCCGTGCCGTCGACGCTCGGCTTCGAGGGGGGAACGCACAACCCGATGGCGCCGCCGTTCGATTTTCTCGAGCGCTGCTTCCTACCGCTGCTCGCTCGGATGGGCGCGCGGGTGGAGGTGGGGCTCGCGCGCCACGGCTTCTATCCGGCCGGCGGAGGCCAATGGTCGGCCACCATCCAACCGCTCGCGCGGCTCGAACGCTTGGAGTTGCTCGAGCGCGGTCAGATCCGAGCGCAATGCGCAGAGTCCTTGTGCGCGAGCCTGCCCGGATCGATTGGCGTACGCCAAGTAGACGCGCTGTCGGCAGCACTCGGTTGGGAGCGCGCGCACTGTCGGCCGCGCATGGTTGCCGGCACACGCGGCCCTGGCAACGCGCTCATCGCTAGCATCGAGAGCGAGCACGTCACCGAGCAGATCACAGGCTTTGGCGAGCGCGGAGTCTCTTCCGAACGCCTGGCGGCCAGCGTGGCCGACGAGGTGCGGCGCTATCTAGCGGCGGGCGTGCCAGTCGGCGAGCACTTGGCCGATCAGTTGCTGCTACCGCTCGCGCTTGGCAGCGGCGGCGCGTTCCGCACCCTCGAGCCGTCTCTGCATTTTACGACGCAGCTCGAGCTCTTGAAGCTTTTTCTCGGCACCGAAGGCGTTCTGCGCCAAGAAGGCGCGGAGGTCTGGCGCATTGACGTGCCGGGCATCGCCTCGAGCCACGCCTCGCGCTAACCCGCGGTCCGCACCTGGAACCCGCTTGGTCACGGGTTTGCGCGCTCAGAATCGCACAAGCCTTCCGGGTCGCTCTCGGGCCGGCGCGAGACCCTTCGCGCACCCACACGCTGAGACGCGCCGCGCGGGTGCGGAGGCTGGACATGGATCGGCGGGCGCCGAGCCGGCTCATACTCACCGACCCACTGGGCGAGCAACGCCAGCGCGCCCGAGCGACTCACGGCGTAGCGCTGTTCAAGATGACTGAGAAAGTCGGAAGAGAGTTCAGATGGTTGAGTGCCGGTCCCCGAAATCATCGCTATCCCCTACTCATCGGAATGATTCACCTCGCCCGGAGCATCGAGAGAGTGGTCCCCTTCGATCACGCCGGGCGCGGGGAGCCCAAAGCAAGGCGCGTTCCATCTGCAACTACTCGATTCCCTGGCGAACGTGCGCGCAATTCGCGGCCCGGAGCGTCGAGCTGCGCAGGCTTTGCGCAACCGTGTTCGAGCTCCCTCGCCGCGGGCACGGGGCTGCAACGTTGGGCCCAAAGCAGTACCAGCGGCCACATTGGCGTTGAACGTGCGCATTTCGCCCTGTCGAGTCTCCTGCTTTGGCCGTGAATTGGGTGTGTTCGGCGAAGGCGCTCCACCTAGGGTACGTTCAACCGCTGGACCACCGGAGCGCATCTCATGAAAACCTGCGAATATGCTGGCTCGCCTTTCGAGGAGCCGCGTTCCCATCCCTGGCTGCCGACACCCGGGGAGGCCGGGGCGCGTTACTACGACTTGACCGCCACTCCGGCGAACATCCGGAACTCGCTCGAGGACTTCAAACCTTGGGCGCATTACCCCAGTGTCGAGGCTTTCTACAAACTGCTGGAGCGGCTGAACCACGTGAGCTCGGTTTTGGAATCGAACGACTGCGCCTTCGAGGGTCCGCACCCTAACGAGAGCCCCGCCGTCATCGCCAAAGCGCTTCAATGTTCGGGGCGCGTGATGGTGTTGTTCCGCACGCTGTCGCGGAACACGGCACCAGGTGAGGTGCTGCGACTGAAGAATGACCTTCACGCGGCGCTCAGTCCACTCGACCCGAACTTTCTAAGCGGCACGGTGGGCACTACTATCGTACCCGTTCGCTATTTGAAGCTGCCCGCAGAGGCCGATCAACAGCTCGGCACGCAGCTCATGATTTCGTTTTGGGCCTGGGGTAACTCCGAGCTCGAGAACATGCAAAACCTGGGACGCTTGATCAAGAACCTAGCGCAGGCGCTACGCAAGGTAAGCTCACAGCTCGCAGCTTGAACGCGCTCGGGAGTGTGGAAGCGGCCACGGCGATTGGGTGCAGACGCCCGTGCGCGCGACGGCACGCCTCCCCTCGGACTGCGCCCCGCACGTTTGCTGGCACAAATATCGGTATGTTCGCAGTGTCGTCAGCCGACGCGCAGCGCGCAGCTGTGGACGTCGGTTGGTTCGAGTACGTGCTGAGCTAACCGAACGCTAACCCGAACGCAGACACCGGCGTGATACGGATTCAGCAACGACGCCGCTGACCGCGGCCGAGCACCGTGCTCCCTCGCTGCCTAGCGGGGCCCTATTCGCTGAGGAAGAATCATGAACAAGAGTCATCGCAAGACCATCGCAATCTACTCGTTTCTGCCTCTCGCGGGGTTTGCAGCGGCGTGCAGCGGCGCGCCTGATCCCGCTGACGCTGTCGCCACGAGTGAGGAGGCGATAGCCGAGTCAGCGTGCGCAACCATAGCAATTCCGGCCAGCCAAAAGACTCTAGCTCCGGTGTGCGCCCAGTCCGTAAAGCTATCTTCTTCTGATGCCAACTACGGAAACGCGCAGTGTACGAATGGCTTCATCGGCGAGTTCCTCACAAACACGGCCTCGCTCAGCGGGTACTACCCGTTTTCCTTCACTCCGGTGTGGACCGACGCCCCGCTCACACCGCAAAACTGCGGTCAGGCTCAGATGGTGCTCTACGCTTGGGAACAGGTAAGCCCACCCGCTGGAACCCCGTACTGGGTTGCCAAGGGGACCGCCTGGGTCAAGGGCTCCTGGGTCAACCAAAAGTGCACGTTCATTGCTGCTTCCCCTTCTTACCCGACAGCCGTCGCGATGAGCCCCAAAGCAGGCCAATACAGCACCAACACGCGCGCGGTCGCGAACGCCACGATCGGCAACGTCAAAGTTCGCGTCGGCATCCAAGCGCTGGGCAACGCCTGTGGGCCCAGGTAGCGGCCCGCGCGTCTGAATCACACGCCCGACCGGTTGCGCCGAACGCTCGGCGCCCGCGTCGCGGCGTGGCACCGGGAAAGGCTCCCTCCACTTGACTCACCCCGCGCCCGAGTCGAGGCTCGCGCTCGTGCCAATCGTGAGTCGCCGTGACGCGCTGCTGCGTCACCTCCGTCCCTTCGCACGAGGCTCGGCGCGCGCAGGAGTAGCACGCGCCTACTTGCTCGGACTCGTCGCGCTGGGCGTGGTCGTAATTTCGCTGATCCCGAGCATCCAGCCATTGCTTCAGAACGGCGACTCGGCCGTCTACAACGACCAAGTCGACGCACGGCAGCTTGGGATCAGGACAACGCATATTGGCTACATCGCTCTCGGGATGGCGTTCCGGGCATTGCTCCCAGGCAATACCGACCTGATCATGAACGTGATGTCGCTCGTTGTGGGCGGATTCGGGCTGTTTGCGGTCTACTGTTCGGCGCTCAAACTCAGCGAGTCGATCCTCGGCGGCGTGCTCGCGGTCGCAATCGTTGCCGCCATCCCCGCCTATCTACGCGGGATGGCGCTATCCGAGGTCGACGTGCCGCTCGCCGCGCTGATCGCCATCGCGTTTGCCTTGAGGCTTCACGCAAGGCTGGTCCTATCCGCGCTCGTGTTCGGCTACGCGATGCTGGTCTCGCCGCTTGCCGCTCTTGCGTTGCCGGCCTTCGTCATTCCATTCAGTACAGCCCGCGATCAACGGCTACGATTGCGCGGCGAGGCGCGCAGAATCTTGATCTTCGGAGCGCTCAGCCTGCTTCTCTACGGAAGCGTGGTGCTCTTGAATTGGCAGGATTACGTCTTTGGCGGACGCGGCATTCTCCATGCGCCCCGCAAAGCATTTGACCTCGCTACCCACGTGCAACGGAGCCTCACTTTCTTCCGAGGCGAGTGCGGTCTACTGCTGCTGCCGTTGGGGTTCGGAGCCGCGTTCGCGTTGTGGCGTGGGCTCTACGGGCTCGTGTTCGGCACCCTGGCAGTGCTTGCTCTGTCCCTACTGCTCGGCGAGCGCTTTATCGATGTCCCCGTGCAATTGCCGACGGTATTGCTCGCCGCGCCCTGGGTTTCGCTGATCGTAATCCCACGCTGGCCGTGGTCGCGCTGGGTCTTCGGAATCGCGGTCAGCGTGATCGTCGTGCACTGGCGCGCTTCGGCCATGACTGCGCTGCGCCAGGAGATTGCAAGGCTCGCAGACGAGCGCGCCACGTATCGCGCGGTGGCGGATTCCTCGACTCTCCCGGTCGTGCTCGCCAACGTCAACGGGTTCGAGGAAACCAATCGTCTCGAACGCATCGTATTCGGACGCACGCATACCGGTCGCGCGCTCAGTCGCAATGAGATGCGACGCCGCTGCGCGCGCTTTGCGAGAGAAGATTTCGCAATCTGGTTCGTTCGCCCGCCGCTGACCCCACCATGCGCACCGCTGGGCGAGCGCTACGCGCTCAGCAGGCGCCGCGTCGGTGGGCGGGTGTTGGGAGTGTTGCTGCCGCGAAGCGCCGCCCATTGAGCGGCGACACCGAGACGCTCCACGAGATGGGCGTCTCGACGCGGCGCATGAGCGGTAACCTGGCCAGCGTTTACGACTGGCGCACGGGCTTCAGCTCTGCAGGAGCCGACTCGAGCAGTTCGCGCCCGACCGCGCCGACGCGGGCAACGGCCGCCGTGGGGCATTCGTGGCGAACGACGGGCGACGTGTTGACCCCGAAGATTCGCGCTAGAGTGCGCCGAGGACTGTCAAAGATGGCTGCGCCGCCTTCGAAACCCCCGTCCGCCGAGCTCGAAAGCAAGCACTCGAACACAGACAGCGTATCCGCGCTGGTCTCGGATCTGGCCGCGATCATTGCCGAGACCGATCGCCTCGCGCAAATCGAGGACTCGGATCGGTTGACGCGCGAAGCCGTCGAGTTCGCGCGAAACTCGCTTGGGATCGAACGCGTCTGCATCTACTTGGTCGAGAGCAGCGAGCCGCAGGTCGTCTTGCGCGGAACCTGGGGCACCAGCAATAGCGGCCTCACGACTGATGAACGCGGCCTCGCGCACACCTATTCGCGCGAGGACTTCGAGTTTCTGCGAGGCCTGCACGCGCGGGGTGAATTGTGGGACCACTGCTTGCTCGAATCTCGGGACAACGATCGCCGCTGCCTGCCGTGGACGCGCGAGGACCGCGGCTGGCTCGCCACGACGCCGCTCGTCTCGGGCCGAGAAGTCCTCGGTGTGTTCTACAACGATACCGCGATCTCGAGGGCAGCTCTGGACCCCACGAAGCAAGCCAAATTGGCGACATTTGGCAGCCTCCTCGCTGGACTTACGCGCGACCGACTCGGCCAGCAACGCGGCGCCGTACCCAAGACGAGCCGCTTCATCCACAAGGTCCTCTACGCCGGTCGCCCTGACTCCGGGCCAGAACGTGCTCGTCGTGGTGGCGACTGGCTATCGTGACGAGCGAACGCGCCGGACACGCGCGCCCCGCCCGCCTACGCAATCGATCCGCCGGCGCCCGCTTATCGGCGCCCGCCGGCCCCGAATCTCCGGTCAGGCTCCGAGCGCGCGGCGACGACGCTTGTCGACGAAGAACGCGGCCCCGAGGCTCAGCACGCCAAGCGCGGAGAGCACGTAGGCGAAGCCTGAAATCGGCGGACGGTAGACGAAGCGAAGGCGATGCCGGCCGGGTTCTTGCAGCCGAACGGACTTGAAGGTGCGCAGGGTGAGCTGTATCGGGACCGGCACTCCGTCGAGCTCAGCCGTCCAACCCGCGTCGTAGTTATCTACCCAAGTTAGATATCCCGGCGTCCGGTTGTCGATGCCCATCAACAACGCGTCGCCGTCGTAGTACTGAATCGTCGGCGGGCTGGCGTTGCCCGAGTGCAGATCGACATCCTCCAACAGGTCATCCAGAGATTCATGCGTCGTTGCGTGAAACAGGAGCTTCTGGGTGCCAACGAAGCGTGCGAAGTTCGGGGTTTCCGACCAACGCGAATAAAACTCCGTATAGCGCGCGTAGTTGAAGTTCAGCACCGGCGCCGCGCCTAGGCCCGCGGCGGTCAAGTAGAAGCGCTGCGGGTGGCGCTCGGCCGTGAAGTACGTGGCGACGAGCGGCCAGAAGTTCGCGTCCGCCTTGGTCAACGCCCAGGCCTGCCGCACCAGTTTTCGACCGCGCTCCACCGGTTCTACGCCGCGTCCAGCCACCGCCCGCGACAACGACAGTGACCACAGAAAGTGGCCTTGATTCCCGTTGTCGTAGGTCACGACGAAGGCCATCAGGCACGCGCTGACTGCTGGGAAATGTCGCAGTTTCGCGGGATCGAGCCGCCAGAGAAACAGGACGACACACAGCGTCAGGATTGCGTACGCCAAGAAGTCGAACTCGTACCAGCCCCCCGGCAAGTAAGACGCAGTAAGCGCGAGGTATGCGCCGTTCAAAGAACTTCGAAACGTGTACAGCACCAACTGCACCGCGAAGATGCCGCCAAACAGCAGCCACACGCTGCGAACGGGGAGCTCACGCTCGGCGCGCGGTTTGCCGAGCTCTCCCAAGAACAACGCGCAGCCCTGATGGCAAGCCATCGCCAGCAGCGGAATCAGCGCCACCGTCATGCGTGGAAACACCCGCATCTGCCCGACCGTCGGCAGCAAGCTCCACACCAACGTGAAGAGATACGAGCGGTAGCCGAAGATCACCGTCAAGAGCCCGCAAAGCCCCAGCACGATGGCGAACTTCTCGCGCGTGTCCTGACCTTGCCAGAGGTACAACAGAATGAAGAACGACGTTAAAATCCCGGCGTAACAGCAACCTTCGTAACTGGTCACGGGCGGAAACACGAACGAACCCAAGAGGTCGACAGGCCCGAACGGATCGCTGGTAGAGTAGGCGTAGTCGCCACCCCCGCGGTCCGTAGTGACGCGCATCAAGCGACTCACCGCTTGGACGTAGGGATAGCTGATGGCCACCGCGGAACACAGCGTCAACGCCTCGAGCGCCAAAGGCTTCCGCCACTGCTCGCGCGGCTGTTGGAAGTGGAGAAAGAGCAGATAGCCCGCGTAGACGAAGAAGCCATAAACGACGAAGTACGGGTAGCCAGCCGTGATCTGACAAATCAACGCCAGAGCCCCACCCAAGATGGCTCGCGGGCGGCCCGTCTCATGCACACTGTGCAGCGCCACGAGCACCCATGGCAGCCACGCCAGAGCGTGAATCGCATTGGGAAACCGCATGAACAGGCTGATGTCCCAGGAACTCGAGAACACCACGACCGTGAAGAACGCAGCCCACGGCGTGCGAAACGTGCGCAGCAGCCACTCGTACAAGCCGAGCGCGAAGATGCTGACTCCGAACACCGTGAAGATCTGGTGAAACCAGGCGTTGTAGTTGCCGAACGCTAGCCGCGCCGCGATGGGCAGCACGTTGAGCGGATAGAGCACGGCAGCGAACGGATTGCCGAACAGCGCATAGCCCCCCGCCTCAGAGGGCGACCAAAGCGGGAAGTGGCCGTGCGCCACGAAGTCCGCGATGTAGGCCTTGTACGGATGGTAGAGAACTCCGAAATCGTTCTCGATGACCAGCAGACTCGAGTCCGGAAAAATGAAGCGGACGAAATAGAGAAACGGGAACAGGAAAACAAGGATGCGCATGAGCCAGGACTCGCTAAGGCGGCCCCGACTCTAGCAAGATAATGAAGCGAATCTTCATCCCGGGCCCCGAAAAAGCCTGCTAACACGGCCCAGCGGCTACTGTCCAATTGGCGAGAAACGCCCGCGCAATCGAACGCCTGTTTTTTCCTTCGGAAAGAGCGACAGCCTGAGGCTGGCGCGCGGGCTCACTGGAAATTCGTGTGCGAGGCCGTTCCAACATCCGGGTCGAAGGTGTTGAGCCCGGGCAGTGTGTCTTCGATCGCCTGAGCATCGATCGACGTCACGCGCAGCGCGAAGCCCGCAGAAAAGTCTTGGCTCGAGGCCTGCCAGGCGCCGTCAGATTGCCAATCAGCCGTGGCCCAGGCGGCGCTGCCGATTCGGTATTCGACCTTGGCGACGGGCACCCGCGAGTTTCGCACCCAGACCCGAAAAAACCAGGTATTTGTCCACTGACGACCGTCGAAGGTGTACTGAATCGGCGCGGAGGTGGGGCAACTCGTAAACTGCCAGGTCAGCGTGCGTCCGCTGCTGGCGTTCAGCGCGGCATCGATCTCCGGGCTGACGTCGATGTCGTTCGGACCCGTCTCTTGTCCGTAGGTGACGACGTGAGCGATCAACGACTTGCCGTTCGCCTTGAGCTCCGCGCAAACGTCACAAAGCTGCCCGCTGCTCGCCGTCAGTTGCTCGAGTGTCGCTTCGTTGGCAAGCCCCATGATGTAGTTTCCATACAGGCTCCGAATCCCGTTTGGATACTTCACACTTGGCGCGCAGGCGTTATGCCATTGGCTCTCCACGTAGTCGACCGGACCCGTCCAGAAATTGCCGGTGTGCGCGCTGCCCCAATATTGGGTAGCGCCACCGCCCTGCGAACCCGGAGCGCCGCCACTCGAGACCACGCCGGAACCACCACTGCCACTTGGCAAGGCGCCGCCGCTCGAACTCACCGCTCTACCTCCCGAGCTGGTGCCCTCACCGCCTGCACCGGTCGCGGTCCCCGCACTCGCTGAACTCCCGCCCGAACTCGCGGCGGGGTCCTTGCCCGAGTCTGAACTGCAAGCGGTCGAGCCTACCAACATCAGCAGACCTAGATAGAAACACGCTCGGCGCATCGATCGAGCTCCCAGAGTTTTCGGCGAAATCCCGGCGATCGGAGCGGCCCCTCGGCGTTCCCGCCGAAGGCGCGGCATCCTTCACGGGTCTGAGTCTGACAGAGTGAATTTGGTCTGTCTGCGCGAGCTGCCAGGGACGGAGCACGTTTTGTCCGACATTGGCGCCCGACCGAGTCCATCTCGGGACGAGCAGCTACACGGGCCCGATCGCCTGCTCGCGCACTGAGCGGAGCCCCGAGCACTCTCGCTCTCACTCGTGCATTACGACCCGCGGCCAAACATGGTAACTTGTTTGCCCCCTGCTTCGACTTGTGGAGCACGCGAATCCCGGTTAGGGATCCTCGCCATGAGCCTCTCGATCAAGAACCTGGTGTTCGCGGGGACGGGGGTGCGCAACGCGGCCTATGTCGGCGCCCTGCTCGCGCTGGAAGAAGCGGGCCTCTTTTCTGGGCTCACCGCCTTCGCCGGAACCTCGTCGGGATCGATCGTGGCGACGCTAGCCAGCCTTGGCTATACGCCGAGCGAGATTCGCGACCAGCTCCTGGCGTTCGACTTCAGCAAGCTCGAGGACGGCAGTCTATTCGGCGGGCCGCCGCGCATTCTGATGCACTACGGCTGGCACAAAGGCGAATACTTGGTGGAGCGTCTCGGCGAGCTCATCGCGCAAAAGACAGGCAATCCAAGAGCAAGCTTCAGTGAATGCCGGGAGCGCACCGGCAAGCTGCTCAGAATCACCGGCACCAACCTCAGTAAACGTGAAACGCGCGTGTTCCCGGACCCGAGCTCGTGGACCTTGCCGGTGGTCGATGCCGTGCGCATTTCGATCGCAATCCCATTGTTCTTCGAGGCCAAGGAGCTGGCCGGGGATGTCTATGTCGACGGCGGCGTGCTCTGGAACCTACCCGTCGAGATCTTCGACGATGCGACAGGCCCGAACTTCGAAACCCTGGGCTTCGTGCTGAAGACCTCGAGCGACACGCGCGAACGCACGGTCAACACCTTGCACGAGTACGTGGAGGGCCTGTTCGGGGCGATCTTGCGTGAGCAAGAGGAGGACCTCAGCCACAACCTCGCAAATGCGAGACGCGTCGTAAGCATCGACGACCTCGGCATCGCGACCGTGAATTTCGGAATCAGCGAGGCGCAGAAGCTCGCGCTCATCGACTCCGGTCGGCGCGCGACGCTCGAGTACCTGCGAAACGTGGGCGCGAAAACCGCCTGAGGCCGCCGGCTATCGCCGGCCGAGATAGGAAGCGTGACAACGTGGAAGCCGTTCAGCGAGCGCTCATCGAGAAGCTATTCTCTTCGTTCCAGGCACGCGACGCCGAGGGCATGATTGCCTGTTACCGGCGCGACGCGCGTTTTCGCGATCCAGTATTCGGCGAGCTCGACTATGAGCGGATCGCGGGCATGTGGCGTATGCTTTGCGAGCGTGCGCACGACCTCGAGCTAGAGCTCGGCGAAATCTCTAGTTCGGGCGAGGCGGTCGTGGCCCACTGGAACGCGCGCTACACGTTCGGGAAGACCGGACGCAAGGTGCACAACCGAATCATCTCCCGCTTCATCTTCAAGGACGACCTGATCGCGGAACAGCTGGATCGATTCAGTCTGTGGCGTTGGTCGCGCATGGCGCTAGGTCCCGCTGGAGTAATGCTCGGCTGGTCGTTTCCTATCCGGAGCGCGATTCGCCGGGGCGCGCAGGGCGATCTCGCACGCTACCTCGAGAAGCGCGCCTAGAATACCAGCTCAGCGCCGCCGTAGCCGATGGTCACTTTGTTCGTTGTCCCGGGCAGCGCCTCGACGCGACCGACAATCTTCGCGTCGACGCCGAAGCTCCGCGCGGTTTCGATCACTGTGGCCGCGTGTTCCGGTCGCGAATAGATCTCGAGGCGCTGTCCCATGTTGAAGACCTGAAACATCTGCTGCGCGCTGATCCCGTGCTCTGCGATGCAGTTGAAGATGGCGGGTACGGGCAACAGCGCGTCCTTGATGTAGTGCAGGCCCTGCCCGAAATTCCGACACTTGGCGAGCCCGCCGCCGCTGCAGTGCAAGATGCCCGTAATCCGCTCGGCGATCGGTGACGTCAAGAGAGCGCGCACGATCGGCAAGTAGGTGCGCGTCGGGGACAATAAGCCCCAGCCGACCGAGCGCGACGAGCCGGGCAGCGTGTCTCCGAGCGAATAGCGGCCCGCGTACACGGCATCGCGCGGAATCGTCTCGGAGAAGCTCTCTGGGAAGCGCTCCGCATATTCGTGCTTGAGCAAGGTGTGGCGCGCGAGCGTCAGGCCGTTCGAGCCGATGCCGGAGTTCTCATCCGCCTCGTAGGTCGCTTTCCCGTACGAGGCCAAACCCACGATCACATCGCCCGCCGACACCTTCGAGAAGTCGATCACGCGCGACTTCGGCAAGCGGCACACCACCGTCGAGTCGACGATGATGGTTCGCACTAGGTCGCCCACATCGGCGGTCTCCCCGCCGGTCAGCACCACCTCGATCGACAGAGCACGCAGCCGTGCGGCGAACTCCTCGTAACCGTCGATCAACGCCTTGACGACGTCGCCTCGAATTCGATGCGCGTTCCTACCGATGGTATTGCTGACGAGAAAGCCCGTCGTGGCGCCCACGCAGAGCAGATCGTCCAGATTCATGGCCAGTGAATCCTGCGCAATGCCCTTGAAGACCTCAGCGTCCCCGGTCTCTGCGTAGTGGAGATACGCGACCGAGGACTTCGTCCCGGCGCCGTCGGCGTGCATGACGGTGACGCTGTCGCTCGCGCCGCCCGGTTCCTCCACGATCTTGCAGAAGGCCCCGGGGAAAAGCCCTTGCGAATGACTCGCGATGGCCCTGTGAACGTCCTCCTTCGTCGGGGACACGCCACGCCTCAGGTATTCTTCACTCATGCTCGCTCGAGAGGAAGGGGGCCGTGGCCCATGATGGTGGCGGCACCATAGCCGGCTTGACCGCGCAGTCAAGTTCGCGAGCGGCCCGACGAGCGCGGCTCGGACCGCTACTCAGCCGTCGCCAGCAGCGCCTGAAACTCTGGGTGCTTGCGCAGATAGGCGGCGATGAAGGAACAGCGCACACGGATCTTCTCGCCGCGCGCTTGCACGAGTTCGAGTGAGCCTTTTGCGAGCGCCGAGCCGAAGCCCCTGCCCTGCAACGCGGCAGGCACCTCAGTGTGCACGAACGTGAAGACGCCGTTCGCGTGCTTGTAGACGGCGAACGCGAGCTCGCCTTCGACGTCGAGTTCGAAACGATTCTGTTCGGGATTGTCTCTGACCACCGCCCCAGCGTAGTGCACCGCCATGACTTGACGTCAACGCTGAAGACCGCGCTCGGCGCGCGTCAGAACGCCACGCTAGCCCCCAGACTCGGCTCGAGCCCCATATGGCCGCCGACCTTGCTCGCGAACAGCGCGTAGCCGCGCAAATCTGCGTCGACGATCAACCAGTCTCTCTTGAAGATCTCGAGGCCGACCGCTCCGCCAGCGATGATTTCGTTGTGACCTAGAAAGCGCGCGTAGCCACCGCGCAGCCCTAGGTAAGGGTTCAAGAATTCGCGATTGCCGTTACCCAGGAACTCCGAATAGAAGCGCCCGTTCAGCGTGACGAAAAGACCGTCAAGCCCTGCGCTGCCCGATCCGACCCGCCGGAACCCCTGCAGCTCCAGCGTCGCCGAGGGTGTGCTCCCCAAGCTGAGGCCAGCCCCCAAGTACGCTTGGTGACCCGCGTCGCCGCGTAGATCGTCCAAGTAACTTAGCCGAAGCCCAGGATGCAGCTTGGCTTGGGGCTTCACGATCGGCGGCGGCGGCAGCTGACCCTGCGTGAACAGCGAAACGTACACGGTGGCGCGCGCGGCGCGGTCCCGCATCCAGCGCAGTTCGCCCTTTAGCTGTTCGATTTGCTGGCGAATGCGGCCGAGCTCACCCTCGAGGCGCAGGATCTCTTCGACGGTCTTGGCTTGCGCCAAGATTTCCTCGTAGCGTTTGCGCACCGCTTCTAGATTCGCGAGGCGGATCGTCGCATCGTAGAATTCTTTGCCGATATCCTTGGCAATCACTTGCCGGGTGCGCACGACACCGATGCCCTGGAGTGCACTCAAGAAGTCGCCTGCTGCCGTCGCCGCGACGCGTAGCGTGAGCTCGGCGCGTGCCATGCCGCCTTGTTGTGCGACATTCTCGCTGACCACCTGGGCGCCGCTCTTGGCGACGAGCGCGCGCACGCTCTCGGTGGCGCGCGCCACATCTTCGACCTCCAACGACAGGCGCGCCTCGATGTCGACCATCTTACGCGCCTCGGCGAGCACGGCTTGGTCGGCATCCGGCGTGGGCGGCGCGACCGGCGTGGGAGCGACCGGCGTCGGCATGGGTGGGGGCGCCGGAGCCGGCGCGCCTGCAGCAGACATCGGGACTGCCTCGGCGACCATGGCTGCGGGGGCTGCGTTTATAGCCGCTTCGCCCATGACACCGCGCGAAGGTTCGGCCTCCAGCGAGGCTTGAGTGGAGGGCAAACCTGGCGCCGCATCGGCGTGCCTGGAAAGCGCGGCGCTACCGCACGCCTGAAGAAACCACGCAGCTGCGAGCATCAGCGGCCGCGCTCGCGCGGCAGAGTCGGGTATCGTCATGCAAAGTCCTTCTGGGCCAAGACAACGCGCGGCAAAGGTGGCGCTTACAGCTGGCGCGGCGAATCGGACCTCGATCTAATACAGGACTCGTCGCCAAAGCACTGAGAAATGGCCGCGCCAGCAGGAGCCGCCGAGCCTGAAACTTCTGGTACCCGGAGGCCCCACTCGCGTACCCTCGGACCCACCCGCGCTGCCCAGCATGACCGATTTAGCGCTTCTAGACATCGAGCAATATCGGGCTCTGGTCGAGTATGTGCCGACCATGGTCTGGCGCGCGACGCCGTCCGGAGAGCGCGACTACTTCAACGCGACCTGGCTTGCCTTTACGGGCCGCGCTCTCGAACAAGAGCTCGGCCACGGCTGGATGGAGGGGATTCATCCCGAGGACGCGGCCTCGTGCCGCGCCGCCTATCAGGACCAGTCCTCGCGGGAGCCCTTCGAGCTCGAGTTTCGCATGCGTCGCTTCGACGGCGCCTATCGCTACCTCTCCGATCGCGCAGTGCCCTACTTCCGCGACGGCGCATTCGGTGGCTTCGTTGGAAGCTGCGTCGACGTGCACGAGCGCCGCCTGCGCGAGGCCGCCTCCGGAGAAAACGACTTCTTCGGCATGTCGCTCGACAATCTGTGCGTCGCTGGCTTCGACGGCTATCTCAAACAAGTCAACTCCTCGTGGACCAAAACGCTCGGCTGGAGCGCAGAGCAATTGCTGTCACGGCCGTCGCTCGAGTTCGTGCACCCGGACGATCGTGAGGCAACGCTCGCCGCACGCCGGATGCTCACCGCCGGGTCGACGCCTGGGCCGCTGGTCAACCGCTACCTGTGCAAGGACGGGAGCTATCGCTGGTTCGAATGGCGCTCGGTCGCACATCGAGAAAGGAGCTTGGTCTATGCGGCCGCGCGCGATGTGACGGATCAGAAGCTCGCGGAAGCGCGCCTCATCGAGGCCAAAGAGCTGCAAGAGACGCTGCAGAGACAGCTGATTTTCGCCGATCGCATGGCGTCGGTCGGAACCTTGGCGGCAGGCGTTGCGCATGAACTAAATAACCCGCTCGCCTACGTCACCGGCAACATCGCCATGATCCTCGAGGACCTCGAGGCGCTCAGCGAACGACCTGCCTCAGGGCCACTCGGCGACATTCGAGAGATGGCGCTCGAGGCTCAGGCCGGCGCCGAACGCATCCGCAAGATCGTGCTAGGCCTCAAGACCTTCTCGCGTGCCGAAGAAGAGCAGCGGTCCATCATCGAGATCCGACCCGTCTTGGAGCTCGCGATCGAGATGGCATTTCATGAGATCAAGCAGCGGGGCGAGCTCGTCCGAGAATACCGCCAGACGCCGCTCGTCGAGGCAGACGATGCGCGCCTCGGACAGGTGTTCATCAACCTGCTCGTGAACGCCGCGCAGGCGCTCCCCGCATCCGGCAACGGCCACAACGAAATCCGCGTCGTGAGCTATACGGACACGGAAGGCCGAGCCGCAATCGAATTCCGAGACACGGGCAGCGGCATTCCGGAAGCCCTCATCGACCGCGTCTTCGATCCATTCTTTACGACGAAACCAGTGGGGGTGGGGACGGGCCTCGGCCTATCTATCTCCAGGAACATCGTGCTTGGCCTGGGCGGCGAGATCACGGTGACGAGCGTGGAGGGCCGTGGCACGACTTTCCGCGTCGTGCTGCCTGCCGCACCGGCTGCTCTTCAGCAAGCCGCCCTCTCGGCTCGTCCAGCCCCGCTCGCTGGTGCAGGCGCAGAGGTGCTCGTCGTCGACGACGAAGCGGCCATTGGCGCAATTTTGCAACGCCTGTTGCGCGAGCATACGGTCACCAGCGTGACGAGCGCGAAGGAAGCCCTCCGAATGCTGAGCGAGGGCCGGCACTTCGACGTCATCCTCTCGGACGTGATGATGCCGGAAATGTCGGGCATCGGCCTCTACGACGAACTGAGTCAGCGCTTCCCGACGCTGCTCGGCCGCATCATCTTCATTTCGGGGGGCGCCTTCAGTCCCGCAGCGCAAGCCTTTCTCGACAGCGTGCCGAATGCGGTGATCCCAAAGCCGTTCGACCCTCAGCGCCTACGAGATGCAGTGCAGCGCCTGGCGTCGCGTTAGTGAGTCGCAGACTCGCCGCTAGAGCGCCTCGGCTGGCTCTTGTGAGAACGCATTCTCGCCGGGCGCCTCGTCGTCGAAGGGGGCCCGCCCCACTTGCTCTGTCCCGAGTCTCGGGAACAGCGGAGCCAGCAGGTACTGCTTGAAGAAGAAGCCCCATAGGCTCGCGTGGCGTAAGCGCGGATCGATGAGCTCGCGGATCGCCGCATGCGCCGCGCGGGCGTCTGACCAATGCAGGCTCGGCTTTTCGTGGTGGATTGTGTGAAGCCCGTTACCGAACAGCAGAAAATTGAGCAGCCTCCCCTCGAAATTCCGCGAGTGGTTGTGCGCTGACCAGGGGTCGGTGTGCACGTGCTGACAATAGTTGAACAACATAATCGTCCACAGCGCGCCGAAGGCAGGAATGCCGAGCGACAAGGCCCAGACCCGAATTCCAGCGCCAAAGCCGAGCGCGGCGATCGAAAGCGCGAGCACGAGCCCGTGGCTACCGAAGGTGACCGCATACTCGACCAGGATACGGCGATACAGCGCGGGCTTATTGAGCTTCGCATCCGCGATGAAGTCTTTGATCCACTTCGACTGAAAGTAGGCCGAGACGAAGAAGTAGGTACTCGCCACGAAGACGTTGTGCTTGTTGGTGTAGCGCCAGGTGATGGTAGCGTCGCCGCGGCGATTCACGAGCTTATGGTGATTCAGGTTGTGAGTCGGGAGCCAGGCGAACACTGGATAGCCATAGAAGATGGAAATCCAGCAAGAAAAGACGGTATTTGCCCACTTGCTACTGAGCGTTGGGCGGTGCATGTGGTTGTGCGCCACGACGCCGCACGCGATCGCAAAGTAGCAGCTCAGCGGCAACAACCAGAGGCCCCACGCCGGGCGTAAGTAGTGCAACATCACCACGGCCGGCGTGAGCACGAAAACCCACAGTAGAGTCCGGTAGTCCTCGATTCGACGGGGGCGCATCTGGCTTCACTTTCCTGTCGCGAGCACGGCAAGCTCGGGATGCATGCCAATGTCGACGTGGTCCTTGACGAGATTGCTGGTAAGAACGTGCAGCGGCGGTCTGCGTAGCCCCCAAACCAAACCCAGCGCACCGAGCAGCTTGAGCACGTAGTAGCTGATGTCGATCTCCCACCAGAAGAAGCCTTGGTTTGCGGTCGACTGATAGTAGTGGTGATTATTGTGCCAGCCCTCGCCGAGCGTCACGAGGGCCAAGATGAACGAATTGCGACTGGTGTCCGTCGTCACATAGCGGCGCGCGCCCCAGAGGTGGGTCAGCGAGTTGATCGCGAACGTGCCGTGATAAAGCAGCACCGTCGACAGGAAGAAGCCACCAAAGAGCGCGCTCGCCCCGCCCCACAGATAGCAGGCCACCCCCAACACGATCCCAGGCACGAGGTGGTAGCGATTGAGCCAGACGAGCTCCGGATACTTCGCAAAGTCCTTGATCATGCTCCACTCCGTGGGCTGATATTTGCGACACAAGATCCAGCCGACGTGGCTCCACCACAAGCCTCTCTTGGGCGAGTGAATGTCACGCTCGGTGTCGGAGTACTTGTGATGCTCGCGGTGGTGCGCGGCCCACCAGAGCACGCCCTTCTGACACGAAGACGAGGCGCCAAACGCGAGCACGAACTGCATGGGACGGCTGGTCTTGTAGGCGCGGTGCGCGAAGTAGCGGTGAAAACCCGCGGTGATGAAGAACATGCGCGTCGCGTAAAGCGCTACGCAGAGCGCCACGTCTCGCCAGCGCATTCCCGTCCAAAACAGCCCCAAAGGCGCCAAGTGCATGAGGAAGAACGGCGTCGACTTCGACCAGAAGACCCGCTCATCGGCGGGGCGAACCACGGACGTACTCATGCGCCCTTACATATTCCGCGGAACGTCACGACGGAGTCATATCGACAGGCGGCGTGACGGGGATCATGCGGCGTCACGAGAGCCAAGTCTCATGAGTAGACGAAGGGAAAGCCCTGGGGGTTCGTCGGACTCAGGACACTCGCAGCGAGTCAGAGTTCGGTGAGCGAGAGCGTATTGCCGTCGGGATCCTTGAACCAGGCGATCTGCGCGCCACTCGGCGAACGCCACACGCCACGCGCGTCCTGAGCAAGCCCTGGGTACGTTTGGAACACCACACCGCGCTCCAGCAAGGCGTCCACGACCTCAGCAAGGTTCGCGACCTGCCAGCCGAGGGTCGTGAACGGCGGAGGGCTGAGGCTTTCGACTTTCTGAATGCGAAGCATCGTGCCATTGGCGTCCACCGCCAACGCGAACGCATCATCGGAAATCACGCGCAAGCCGAGCAGCCCTTCGTAGAAGCGCCGCGCCTCGGCGCCGTTGGTGGTCGCTGCGAACGCAATCAGCTTCGCCGTCTGCAACATGGGACGATCGGTAGCATAGGTCGAGCGCACGCCAAAGCGGTCGCAGTGATGCAGCGGCGGGATCGCTCAGCGCCGCAAGTGCGACGCAAGGCGCGTGATCTGCCGCAAATCGTGACCCGTGTCAGAACGCAGTGAGCTCGCCGCCGCAGGCTCGTTCGAGTGCTTCAACTTCTGCGGGGGGCAACGCGCCGAGCACTTCGCGCTTCGAATAGGCCTGCGCGCCGGTGTCGAAGCCGAAAACACTGCGACTCGCGCTGTCCTCGCCGCTCTCCGAGTGCTCCACGAGAATCTCGAGCGGAGGGATGCCGTCGCCGTCGACCCAGCGGAGGCGCGTCGAGCTCGAGCTGCTCTCGTAGTTCAAGCCGCCCATGTGTTCGTCCGTGTCCGGGAGTTCGCCGCCGAGGTGAAATCCCTGCTCGGTGAGCGTCCAAAGCTCGCCGTCGGCGAACTGGGTACACTTGGCGCCGCAATCCTCCCCCGACACCACCGGAACCAACACGATCATACCCGCCGCTTCGAACGCGGAGAGCGAAGCGTGGCAGCTATGATAGCTGCAGGCGAGCCCTGTCACGACCTGACGCTTACGCACGAGCGGCTTCCCGCTCAGCTCCGTCAGCGACAGCGCACGGGAGCCGAGCCCGAGCGAGGCAACCAGCAGGGTGTCGTTGGGTCCGTTCAAGACCGCCTCGATATCGTCGCTGGCGCCGAGAGCCTTCTGATAGGTGTCTTGGAGGGCAAACTGCTCGTCCGGCGTTTCCCAGAGCGTGAGCAGCGCCTCGGAGCTGTCGTGCTCGCTGGCTTCCAACCGAAGACGACTGCGATCCACTTCGAAATACGAATTCCTGCGCACCGAAACCTCGAGGCGCGGACCCTTGCCTGCTCCAATCTGACCGAATAGGTCGAGCAGCGACTCGGCGCGATCAGGGATGTCACACAGACTCTGCGACAGATTTCCGCGGTAGACGCGGCGGGCCCCACTTTGCA
>JAEUAF010000525.1 GCA_019695485.1 Sorangium sp. | reverse complement strand
ACGGGCGCCAACGACGAAGCCAAGGTCCATGCCTTCGCCGGCAAAGTCGACATGGAGGTGGTGGCGCACGGTCATGGTGCGTTGGTCGCTCGCGTACCCTCGAATTTGCCGCCGGGGCGCATCAAGTTGCGGCTCGTCGACGGCGCGGATCGCAGCAAGCCTTACGCGCTCACCCTGCGCGCGCCGAACTTTCAGAAGCCGTTTCGCAATTTGCTGGGTGGGTTCGCGTTGCTGATTTTCGGCATCGGCGTGCTCGCGCGCGGCGCTCGCGAAGCAGCCGGCTTTGCCAGCGCGCACACCTTCGCGCTGCTCTCGCGGCGTGCGCTGTCGACGTTGGGTCTGGGCGGAGTGCTGGGCGCGCTGGCGCAGTCGACGACCGCTTCGGCGGGTGTCCTGGCCGGGCTCGTTGCGTCCAATTTGCTCGCGGTGGGCCCCGCGGCGGTCGCGTTTCTCGGTGCCCAGTTCGGCGCCACGGCGGCGCCGCTCGCGACTGGGCTCATCGATTCGCGGGATGGCTTGGTGATCGTGGCGCTCGGGGTCTTTTGGCTCAACGTCGCGCAGAGTCGACGCTCGAGCGCATTTGCTCGGCTGCTGCTCGGGGCCGGCTTGATGGCGTTTGGGCTGCAGACGTTTCGCCCGGGCTTCGAGCTTTTGGTTCAGGACCCGACGCTGCTCTCGTTTCTCGCCAAGCTGAAGGCGCACGGATTCGCGAATATCGCAGTGTGCGCAGGGCTTGGGGCGCTCTTGGTTGCAGTGCTCCAGGGACCGGCGCCCGTGGCCGTGCTGGTTTTGCTCGTCGCCCAAACGACGGCCGAGTGGGACCTCACGACGGCGCTCTCCATGTTGGCGGGTACCGGGCTCGGGGCGTCGGTCGGCGCGCTGATCACGGCGCCGACGAGTCGCCGCGGGCGTGAGTTTGCGAAGCTGAACCTGTTGCTCGGCGGCGCGAGCACGGTGCTGGCCGCGCTGAGCGTGGGGCTCTGGAGCCACCTCGCTGACCTCATCGTGCCGGGCGTTCCGCACGTCGTTGACTGGGCGCGCCGCGCACCGCTGCCCAATTTGGCCTCGCACCTCGGGGTTGCTTTTACGCTTTCCCAAATCGGTGTGGCGTGTGCGCTGCTGCCCGCCGTGGGTCCGCTCGCGCGCTGGCTCGAGCGGCGCTCGGCCGATGCCGCGGAGCCGCCACTCGCTCGAGTTGGCGACCCGGTTGGCGTGGCTCGCGCCGAGCTGCTCGACGTGCTTCGGCAGCAGGACAAGTCGCTTCCGCCGCTGCGCGAGCTCGTTCAGAACGGCAGTCGGGTGGCCGGGCGCCGGGCGGAGAATTGCCTTTCCGAGGCTCATTCTGGGCTGGAAACCCTGCTTGCGGGTCCGGTGCTGGCTTTGCCTGACACGCCCGAGGGGCGACTGATTGGCCGGGCCGCGTTCACCAGCATGCAGCTTCAACGAAGCTTCGAGGGCCTGCACCGCCAAGCGGAACGCCTTGTCGACAGTCGTATCGCCACCTCCGCGAGTGGGGAGGACGTGCTGCCGTTGCCGAGGAGCGACGACGCCACGCTTGCCGAGATGCATGGGTTGCTGGCGGACGGGGTGCGCGCCCTGATTTCGGCTCTGGACGAGCGTGAACACATCGACTTGGAGGCCGTGCGCGGTCGCGAAATCGAAATGAATGGGCTCGAAGCGAGCGCGCGCAATTCGCTGCGCGAAGCCGACCGCCCGTTTAGCGGCATGGGTAGCCACCTGCGCGTGCTCGAACTGGTGGACGCTTACGAGAGTTCGGGCAATCAGCTCTATCGCCTGGCGGAAGCCCTGGCCGACAGTGTGGAGTCGAGTGTCGCGCGTCGCGTCGTCTGAAACGGGCGTCGAAAGTCGGCAGCGCGCCTGGTTTCTCGGCTATCGTGCGCCCCCTTTGCTGTACGCGATGACCCCTGCGTCGGCCTCCTGTCAGGCAAGGGTCGACCACAGCGAGCCCCACATCGAGTTGGACCACCATGCAGTTGAAACGTAGTGTTCGTAGCAAGATCCGCCAACTGGCTGGGCTGCTGTTGCTCGTCACCGTCAGTAGCGGTGCGTTTGCCAAGCCGAAAAAGAAGGCGCCTGCGCCTACCGCAAACACCACGAGGCAGGCGGCGGAAGCGGACACGATGGCGTCCGAGGCCGGCGACGCGTTCTCTGACGACGCCACGCCAGCTGGCACCTATCGGATCCGCACCTTGCTGCAGACCCGCTTCACGCACACCGCCGTCGACCTTGGGCCGATTCAAGACAAATTGCGCCAAGGCCCGAGCGGGGTCGATGTCACGAACCTCTACCGTGACCAGATCTTCGAGCATGCCCGCTCGGGCGATGGGACGGATATCAACCGCGCCTTCCTGCGCTTGGCGGCGCAGCCGACGCGACAATTCGGGATGAAGGTTCTGGCCGACTTCGCCGAGTTTCTGCACAAGAATCAGAAGGGTGCGCTGAAGCTCGCCTACGGCGAAATGCGTGTGAATCGGTCGCTCACGCTGACCGCAGGGCTTTTCAAGATCCCGTTTTCGCTGCTCGAGCTGTTGCCGATCGCCGACTACGAATTCGCGGACGTGGGCGTCACCGACGCCCTCATCAAGGACTTGGGGGTTGGCGGCCGCGACATCGGCCTAATGGCGGCTGTGACGCCCCTCCAGAAGAAGCGCTACTTGCAGCTGTCGATTGGCGCTTACGATGGCGACAACCACAATCACCAGCGCTACACCGGCCCCGGCATTTTTGCGGCGCGCGCCCGCACGCGCGCGATTCCGCACCTCGAGCTCGGGGCGGATTGCGCATATCGGCCGCACGCGGTGCGCGACCTCGACGCCAGCGGCACGCCGTACGAGAAGCACGCTCAGGGCGGCGCGTGCAGCGCGGACGCCACGTTCGGCTACAAACGCTTCGCCTTTCGCGGTGAGTTCATGAAGGGCAAGCGGACCGACTCGCCGCTCTTCACCGACCACATCACGCACCAGTTTTCGGCGCTGTGGGGTTTGGCAACCTACCGCATCCGGCTGAGTCGATCCCTCGTCCTGCTGCCGGCGGTGCGCGTTGAATGGCTCGATGAGGATCAGGCGACGGGCGTCGGACAAACGACGCTGGTGAGCGCGGCCATGAACCTCAACTTCGGAAGATCGACGCGCTTGTTGATGGATCTCTCCCGCGCCAACGTGCAGGTCGGAACCAAAGATCGCAATGGGGGGACGGCGGCGTCTCAGCGCTATCGTCCGAGCACCACGACAGGCGTCGTGCAGTTGCAGTTCCTGTTGTGAGCGGGGAGCGGCGGCCGGCTCAGGGTCTGTATTCGAAGCAGTAAAATCCGCCATATCCGCCGGCGGATCCCACGCAGGCCGCGGAGACGCCGCCGGCTTCGGTTAGGTTGACACAGGGCGCGCAGCCGCCGTCGCGCTCGGCAGACATCCAACTGAGACCGCTCGCGCTGCGCGGCCAAGAGTGGCCGCACCAGGGGGTCCCTTCTGGCTCCTTGCTCGTCCAGTCGTTGCACGTATAGGCAGGGTTTGGCACGGCGTCGGGCACGTCCGCAAGGGTGGTGCAGTCCGTCGTAAACTCGTTCGGGCCGAGCCCGAACCCGCCGGCCGTGTAGAGCTCGCCTTTGCAATTGGTTCCGGTCAGCACCTGATGGTTGTCAGGGCAATCAGTGCTGCAACCGGGCTTGCCCGCGTGATGGTTCGGGACGCCGAATTCGTTCGGCAAGTCATTGGCGATCGCGGGATCGGCGCCGCGCGGTCGATTCCCCGCCAGCAAGTCGGCGAGAGTTTGCGCGACGAGTCGACCGAGCGCGTCATACCAAGGACCATTGCCGACGCGTGTGCGGGCGTGCAGAGGTCCGCCATCAGGCCCGCCGCTGGTCGCGCTCAAGAACGCGCGCCAGTCTTTGTTTCCGGCTCCGGGCATGCCGATTTCGGCGATGGATTTGCAGATTTTGTCGGCGCCGCGCAGCCCCGCGCCGTCGCCCGTTTCACCAAAGCGAAGGTCCCCTCCAAAGCCATTGGCGTCGCCGGACACCTGCTGGATCGACTCTAGGCTGGTGACGAAGAAACTGAACGTCTCGAGTGAGCCGCCGGGCGCTCCGCCGCTGGCGCCACCCATCCCCATGCCGCCGGCGGAGTTCGCGCCGGACTGCCCGCCCAACCGGCGGTCGTCGTTGTCGCTGCAGCCCGCGATTGTGGCCGCGCTCGCGCAGAGGAGCAATCCGAGCGGCAGCATGCTCGCGCCGCGCATCATCGCCATAGCGAGCAGCTTAGCCGCAAGTGCTGATCCTCGCTCGCGCCGCAGGCTACGCGAGCGTCGGTTTTGGCGACGAGCGCGCCGGTTTTGTCTACGCGCAGCGTGTTTCGAATGCGCATCAGGAGTGGGCGCGGCGCAGATCGGCAGGCTCAGAAAAGGGGTCATTCTTTTCGCTCAACGGAGATTTCAAATTAGCCGGTAGATCAGCGAGCGACATTCGCGCCTTGCGCATGAAAAACCATTTCGCGCCGCCGCCCAATGCACCGAGCCGGCGCCTTTCTGGGGCGAATCTGTGAGCGACGACACAGCGTGCGGTTTCTAGTCACTCAAGCGCCCCGAATTTTCTACCGACATTTTGCCTTGTGTTCAGTTGTGCGCGGTGTCTAACTTGTGCGTCAGGCGCGAGCGCAAAGCGGACCCCAACGGCCTGTCGCCGCTGCTGCTGCCGGCGCGCCAACCGAGAAATTCGAACCATGAACTGTCGCCTCACGCTAGCTCTCCTCACAAGTCTCTCTCTGGCTGCCTGCGGTAGCGATTCGAAGTCGCCTGCCGGCACGGGTGGCGCGGGCGGTATGACCGCCACGGATCCCGGGCTTGCCGTCGTGGCGCGCAAAGCGCCAACCGGCGGCTGTCTGCAGAACTGCGGCCCGACCACCGAGGACTTCTTCGACGAAACCAAGCTTGCCACACTGAAGCTGACCTTCGATCCAGCGGATCTCGACGCGTTTGGGTTCACGCCCGAGAAGTGGCTCGACCTCTTGTGGGACAAGTGGAAGGTTTGCAACGCGAACCCGATGTGGCTGCCCGCCAAGCTCGAGTACGAGAGCCCCGACGGCAACGGCAACGTCACCCTCGAGCGTGTCGGCGTTCGCCTGCGCGGTAGCAAGAGCCGCGGTACGAACCAACTGCAGGGCATGAAGATCGAATTTCAGAAGCTGATTCCGTCGGCGGTCGGCAGTGATCCGCAGCGCCGCTTCGCCGATC
>JAEUAF010000450.1 GCA_019695485.1 Sorangium sp. | reverse complement strand
CCAGGGTGACGAAGACGAGGCGCTCGACTAATACCGCGGGCGACTTTTTCGCGTGCGCGTTTTTGCCTTCAGCGTTCGCGGCGTTTTTGCGGGCCGATTCGGAAGCAAAATGCAAAAAAAGTCTTTTGCCAGACGCGCAGAAGTGGCCCGTAAGGCCCTTTAAACCCAATGCCGTTCATTTAGCGCGCCCCACCGCTGGGCGTTTGCGGTCGTAGCTGCTCATCTTGATTTTGACAGCCCTGGGGAAGCGACGGGACCGACGAGGCGGCAGAACGTATCTTTTCACGTTGCGGCGTAGTGCCTCCAAGCGCTTCGGGATTGCCCCAGGGCTAGTCACGGAGAGCCACTCCCACTCGTCACGGATCAGGCGCAGTGCTTCGACGAAACTAATGCGCGTGGGCTCGACGTCGGCTTCCGCAGCGATTCGTGCCATCTCGAGGCGGACGAGATTGTAGGCGAGTAGGATGCCCCAGAGTTCTTGCTTCACCCCGTCCGGCTTTCTGCTTCGAATCGTTTCCTCGCGCTCCAGTAGCTCGGTCTTGATTTCATCGTAACCAAGTTCGAGTTCCCAGCGCTCGTGGTAGAGGTCGGCGAGTTCGGTTGCCGGATACTCATTGGGGTCGCGAAGGGACGTGAGCAAGAGCTGAGACGAGAAGCCCTTGCGCCGATATCGAATAGCACGCATCTGCCAGGTCTGCGGTAACGACGGGTCCTGTCGACGTGCGTGGTCGCTGACTTTGACCTCAATCAGTTCGTCACCACGCGCGAATTTCTTGATAACCCGGAACTTCAGGTCGCTGCGGGCGCGGGTGAGCCACTGTCGACTTCCCGTTCCTTCGATCGCCAGCAAGAAGCGCGCGCCAAAGAAGCCACGATCCAGAATCGTCAGAGACTTGCTTGGAATCGCATCGAGCAAAGGCCATGCGTACTGAATTTCGTTCGCCCCGTAACCGCCAAAATTGCAGCCCGCCAACAGGTGCGAGCGCAGCACCATCAACGCCGCGATCCTCACCAGGGGATATCCGCTCTCGCTGCCTTCGCGACCGCTCTGACCACCAAAGGTCTCTCGGTTCTCCGCCGTATCAGGAACGCGGACGGTGCTGCCGTCAATTCCGTAGAGCTTCAGGCCTCGCCACTCGTGCGCCTCGGCGCTGTGTGCGGACCAAACGGCCGCACTGCGTTCAAACAACCAACGCAACGGTTCGCTGCCGACACGGTCACGCGCTTGCGATACCGAGCTGCGCGCAATGCTCGCGCCTGCACTAGGAAGTGCCAGATCCAGTTTGCTCACCACGTCCTCGATCGGACGGTCGCGGAACATCCCCATGCCCAGCACAATCCAAATCACCTGCTCGGCGGGCAGACGGCGTCGGCGGACCGTGGCCGTCCCGGTCGCCGCGAGCGCTTCCTCGATCCAGCTCGAATCGATCCGCTTCCGGAAGTCCTCCAGCGTAGGAGGAGATGCGAATGTCGCTGCAGCATGAAAGGCTTGGTTAAATCCCATCGGTGACGGCTCTGCTGCCGTCAAAGCACAGCCGTCGCCCGACAAAAAGCCTCGGCCGCTTTCCTAAATCATTCCGATCGCTTCCGCGCTAACCGATCGGCATTGGCCTTAAGCGTGCTTTCGCGACCCCCGACGCTTGCCCGAGCTGCTTGCGCTGCCAGCCAGAAGTAGGACGGCGCCTAACGCGACCGGCGCGATCGGCGGAATTGGCACCGGAGTGGTCGCGCGGCTCGGCTCATGGCACTGGACCGCAATGGGCACCTGGGACACGGCTCCCGCCGTGATGCTGAAGCTCGCGGAGCCGCTGCACTCGGCTATGGGCGGCGGGAGGCTCGTGCCCATGAGCGTGATCGAGTATCCCGATCCGACCGGGATGGCCTCTACGAGCGCCGACACGGTTGAGCTGTTCGAGACATTGATGCTGGCTGATCTCGTGAACCGCGGACCCGTGATCACGTAGTCGAACGCATCGAATTTCAGGTTGCCCTGCGCCGCCAATGAGAACGACAGCGATCCGGCGTTCTGGGCGGATGCTGCGTTCGAAGGTGCGGTTGGCGAGTTCCCGTCAAGTCGCCCCGCCCCGTCGCTGCTGCCGCAGCCCACTGCGCACACGAGCCCGACGGCAGCCATCACCAGTCCGCTGCGTTCGGCGAGCGACCCCGCTTGCGCGTGCGTTGACTGGGGGTGCTTCATTCGCAGCTCACTTTCACGCTGGAGCTGTCCGCGCACGCCGGGTCGGGATCCCCGTCAGAAACGCTTGCGGAGAGCGTCACCTCGCCCGCCGAACTGCACGTAAAGCTCAGCGTGGACGCGGTCCTCGGCAATTTGATGCCCTCCACGGCCCACGAGTAGGCGAGCGCGGATGGGCCACTGTCAGGGTCGTGAGCCGTGACGGTCAAGGCCGAAATACCCCCAATTTGCAGAGAAGTCGGCAGCGCAGTCAAACCGTCCAGGACGGGGCAGGTGTTGAGCGTCGCCTGCAGGTTGGCGTCACCCGTGGGCACCACGCACTCCAAGTGTACGAGCAGATTCAGCGTTGCCAGGGCGTCCACGACCGCAAACGTCGTACTCCCGTCACAGACCGTGACGTGGTCGCTCGCGACCGCGTGCAAGTCAAGTTGGTAGCCTTGGCCGACGGGTAAGTGGCTCACCACGACGGGCACGTCTGGACTATCCCCGACAGGCACCGTGCCGGCGCTGGCAAAATCGTTCGGCCCCGAGATCGTATAGGTGGCGGTCGTGACGGAGGCGTCGGGGGAGACCTGGAGCCCATAATCGATCGAGCCCCCCTGCGCGTTCTGGCGGGCGTCCCCGCAAGCGTTGAGAGCAAGCAGCAAAGGCGGCAAGCAGAGCAGCGCGAATTGTTTTTGCACGGCGTTCTCCGAGGTTCGCGCTTAGACGGAGCAAATCCCGTGCCCTCTCCGAAGTGCGCGGTTCCCCCCAAAATCCAGCTCGGCACCGCGCCGATCAGACTCCGACTTTCGGAATCACCCTCCGAGATCTGCAAAGCGCCGAGTCGTCGCGCGCGCGCCACCCACGCCCGTTTGGCGCCCCTCAGGGAGCCGGCTGGGAGTGGGTTTGCTGCTGCTCGGAACCGCCGGCCTCGTCGCGAGGCGGGTCCGGGAATTTGGGTGGATCGAAGAGCACGTCCGCCGCGGGTCGCGGCTGGTAGTCGAGCCGCTCAATCTTGGGATCGAACCCGTGCTTGCCGGCGCTCCGCATAGCTCCTCCTTTTCATAGCCAATCAATCGAGGAAGGCAAGGAAGCTCCCATGATCCGCGAGGAAGCGCAGCATTTCCTCGCGCGTATCGCGCTGTTCGAGCCACTCGGCGCCACGCGCCGACACCGCGTCGAGATTGATCACGCCGACGATTTGGGCACGCGGATTCGGCCGCGACCCGGCCTCGCGGATCAGAGGTACGCTGAGCACTGCCTTCACATGCTGAGTCGCGTCGAATTGCGTGTGCCACAGCCGGAATTGGGTTTGAAACAGGAAGCGCTGCGCAAAGCTCAAGTCGGTCGTATCCTGGCCGCGTAGATCGACCCAGAGTGGCGCGCCTGTCTTGATGGCCTGCCCCGCGACGCCTTGCCAGCTGAAGAGCAGCATGTGGGCGTCCATGAAGGTCTGGGCGCGATTGACGAAGCCGTAGTTGGCGACCCAACGGAACCACTTGAGCGGACCGATGCCCCGCAAGTACATGATGTTGAGTCGAAGATCGCTGCCGAGCTGCGGATAGCGCGGGTCGTCGAACTTGCGAGCGAGCTTGTCCGCGTACTCTTTGCCGAGCTGCCGCAGGCGTTGGCGCGGTAGATAGAGCTCGAACGCCTCCCAACAGAAGATCAGAAATAGGGCGATCAACGAAAGAACGATCTTCTGTTCGTCTTGACCGAAGCGCCGAAACCCCAAGTGCGACGCTAGCCAGGGCGCCGCCACCAACAGTCCTTGCGTTCCGTAGCGAAGCAGAAGCTTGATCATTCGACCGAGAAGCGGGCTAACGTCCTCGGCATCATGCTTCTGCAACTCCGTCACCTCATCGCCCAACAAGTACCCGCTTGAATTACGTGGGGATCCCTCAGAACATTGAGTTAGCCGGCCACTCAGTGGAGATAACGTCGTCGT